>CAMMKL010000026.1 GCA_946497265.1 uncultured Clostridia bacterium
ACAGAAAGGGGGGAAAGAACGCGCCAAAGGGAGGGCTGGATTCGCCCTCCCTTTGGAATCCCTCCTCATAGGCCGCCTGCGGGCGTGTCTTCTACGCGAGCTTACTTACGGCGGGGCGTCCGGCTGTGTAGCACAGTAGCTAAGCAGTCCGCCCCTGCCCCTCTCCTCTTGTGTTCTACCCGGGCTTCGGCTACCCTCCCCGCTCCCTGGGGTTTCGTGCGGCACGGTACCCTTGCGCTGCGGGTTCGCTTCGCTGCCCGCGTGAATCTCTGTCATTAGCTCCCTCTGGAGACTTGCGCCTACTTTCATACCGATTTCAAAGAATACGTCTTCAAAAACACTTATGGTAGCGTTTAATAAGGCTTCAATATCAAAGAATTCCTCTGATCTCGATAGCGTACTTTCAAGTTTATCCAGCAACCGTTCCTTTTTCTCGGACAACCTCTCCTCGTAACTTCTTTCATCCCGGTTTCCTTCTTGATTTTCATCCAGTACACACCCTGTAACAAATTGCACATTTGCACGCTCGAATATCCCTTTTGGTAATTGCATTTCTTTCATCCTTTCTCAATGTCATAAATAAGGAAATCGTCTTATTTGTGCTTTCCTGAACAACATTGTAACAACATACACAATTCTATGTATACGCACATACGTAGTAACAAAAATAATTTAAATAGAAAACAAAAAGGCGGGGAGCGAAGCGAACCCGCAGCGCAAAGGCACTGTGCCACACAAAACCCCAGGGAGCGCGGAGGGCAGTAGCCCCCCCCAGTAGAACATAAGATGAAAGCGGCAGGGGCGGACTGCTCAGCTTCCGTGCCACACAGCCGGACGCTCCGCCGTAGCTACGCCCGCGTAAACGACCCGCCCCGTGGGCGGCCTATGAGGTGGGTTTCCTAAGGGAGGGCGAATTCAGCCCTCCCTTGGGCGCTTCTTTGGTAACTTTCTGTGCGTACAGAAAGTTACTGCCCGGCGGCGGCATGAGCCGCATACAATAACAGAAAAGTTCGTTTCTAGAACAAAATCAGGAAACCGAAACAAGCCCCTTTCCTAAAAAGAAGGGCGCCAGCCAAAAGAACAACCACCCGGCGGCGGCATAAACCGCTTGCAATAACAACCAAGTTCATTTCCTGTACAGAACAGGGAAAACGAAAAAAGGCTATTAAAAGGTTTAAAAAAGAGGCGATCAGCATGAATCAAACCAACACCCCCTTGGGGCTCTACATCCACCTCCCCTTCTGCGACGGAAAATGCCCCTATTGCGACTTTTATTCCATTGCCGCCGACGAGACGGTTATGGACGCGTACACGGAAACGGTTTGCGCCGAGCTTGCCCATTGGGGCAGGGAACTAGGCCGCCCGGCCGATACCCTTTATTTTGGCGGCGGCACACCCAGCCTATTGGGGGAAATACGTCTTGCCCGCATGGCGGAGGCCGCCCGGCAAGCGTTCGGCCTGAATAACGCCGAAATTACCGTGGAGGTCAACCCCACCCGTGGGAAGGGGCTCGATTTTGCTTTTCTTCGGGACGCCGGTGTCAGCCGCCTTTCGATTGGCCTGCAATCGGCAATCGACCGGGAGCTCAGGCTTCTGGGCCGCCGCCATACGGCGCAGGACGCAGCCCAGACCGTGCGCCGTGCCCAAGAGGCGGGTTTTGACAACATCTCCCTTGACCTGATGCTGGCCGTGCAGGAACAAACGCTTCAAAGCCTGCTTTCCTCCATTGCATTCTGCGCGTCGCTTAGCGTGCAGCATATTTCTGCCTATCTGCTCAAGGTGGAGGAAGGCACGCCCTATTACCAGGCGCGGGAAAGCTTGCGCCTGCCGTCGGAAGACATGCAGTGCGATTTTTACCTTGCCGCCTGCGCCGAACTCAAACGCTACGGCTTTGAACAATATGAAATCTCCAATTTTTCCTTGCCCGGGCGGGAAAGCCGGCATAATTTAAAATATTGGGACGGGCGGGAATACCTCGGCATCGGCGCATCGGCGCATTCCTTCCTTTCCGGGAAGCGTTTCTACTCCCCCCGCAGCGTAGAGAACTTCCTTTCCTCCCCTCAATACCTGCCCGACGGCGCAGGAGGCGGCGAAGAGGAATATGCCATGCTTCGCCTTCGCCTGACGGAAGGACTCACGGAGGCCGGATACCGGAACCGGTTTGGCAGGGGGATCCCGCAGAGCTATCGCGCACGGGCTGCCCGGTTTGAAAAAAACGGCCTGCTTGTCTGTGACGAGCGCGGCATCCGCTTTACCCCGCAGGGCTTCCTCGTCTCCAACAGCCTGACCGCGGAGGTGATCCTTTGACTTTGTACCTCGACGCGGACGGCTGCCCGGTAGTAGACAACGCCCTGCGCATCGCAAAAAAGCACGGGGTGGAAGCCGTCCTTCTGTGCGACACTGCCCACGAAATTTCCCGCCCCGGCGCGCGGACCATCACCGTCAGCAAGGGGGCGGACAGTGTGGATTTCGCCCTGGTGAACCTGCTGAAAGCGGGCGATATCGCCATTACCCAGGATTACGGCCTCGCCGCCATGTGCCTGGCGAAAGGCGCTTTTGCGCTCAGCCAGAACGGTTTGGAGTATACGGCACAAAACATCGACGCGCTTTTGTCGCAGCGTCATGTCTCCCAAAAAATCCGGCGGGCCGGCGGACGTGTAAAAGGCCCCCGCAAGCGCACAATAGAACAGGACGCCGCCTTTGAAACGGCTTTGGACTCCCTTCTTTTCCGCCTGGAGGCAAATAAGGGCGGAGATTGATTGACAGGGCTTTCACAATGTCGTAAAATAGGGTATTGAAACGAAAGTCCCAGTATCCTGCACAGCAGGGATAGAAAGAAGAGGTGACAGCATATGCTGACATTAAAGAATATATCCTTCCATGTGGAAGGGGAAGACAAAAAGCTGGAAATCGTGGACGACGTAAGCCTAACCCTGGAGGATGGCAAAATCCTGGTGATCACCGGTCCCAACGGGGGCGGCAAATCCACCCTTGCGCGCCTGATCATGGGGATTGAAAAGCCCACCTCCGGCCAGATTTTGTTTAACGGCCGGGACATCACCGGCCTGAGCATCAGCGAACGGGCCAAGCTGGGCATTGGCTATGCCTTCCAGCAGCCGCCCCGCTTTAAGGGCATGACCGTGCGGGAGCTTTTGACCCTGGCGCACGGGGGCAACCGGATGGCGGAATGCGACTGCTGCTCCCTGCTCAGCAAGGTAGGGTTGTGTGCCCGCGACTACATCGACCGCGAGGTGGACGCCTCCCTTTCGGGAGGAGAAGTCAAGCGGATTGAAATTGCCACCCTGATGGCGCGGAATTTAAAGCTTGCCATTTACGACGAGCCGGAAGCGGGCATCGACCTGTGGAGCTTCTCTAAACTGGTGGAAAGCTTCCGCGTGATCAGCCGCCAACACAACGAAAGCGTCATCCTGATTTCGCATCAGGAGCGCATTATGCAGCTTGCCGATGAAATGGTCATCGTATCCGGCGGAAAAATTCGGGAACAGGGTTCCCGGGAAGAAATTTTCCCCAAGCTGTTCCGGGAAGTGGGAAGCGGGGAACCGGCGTGTTGCATGGGAAATGGAGGAAACTGCCATGAATAGGACCGAATACGAGCTGCTTGCCACCCTGACCGACCTGAAGGAGATTCCGTCGGGCGGCGCGTTCAATCTGCGTCTGAACGGTTCTGGCGTAGAGCGCCACAGTTCCGAAAACATTCAGATTTTGCCCAAAAAGGATAAACCCGGCATCGACGTCATCGTCAAGCCCGGCACTAAGGGGGAGACGGTATACATCCCGGTGATGATTGACCACGAGGGGGTCAACGATCTGGTATACAACGATTTTGAAATCGGCGAAGGGGCCGACGTTGTGATCGTCGCCGGCTGCGGCATCCACAACGACGGCTGCTCCGACAGCCAGCACGACGGCATCCATACCTTCCACCTGCAAAAGGGCGCCCGCATGAAATATGTGGAAAAGCACTACGGCGGCGGCAAGGGGCTCGGCGGGCGGATTTTAAACCCCACTACCGTAATCAATATGGAGGAAGACTCCTATTGCGAAATGGACACCTCGCAAATCAAAGGTGTGGATTCCACCATGCGCAACACCGTGGCGAATCTGGGCGCAAACGCAAAGCTGGTGGTCACGGAAAAACTGATGACCCACGGCGGGCAGGCCGCCCATTCCGACATGACCGTCAACCTGAACGGGGAGGATGCCGCCGTGCAGATCATTTCCCGTTCCGTTGCGAAGGACGGCTCCATCCAGGTCTTCCATCCGCGCGCGGTGGGCAACTGCGCGTGCCGTGCGCACGTCCAATGCGACTCCATCATTATGGATAAGGCGCGCATCAGTTCCATCCCGGAGATCACCGCCAATCACGCGGACGCACAGATTATCCATGAGGCCGCTATCGGGCGCATCAACAACGACCAGCTTATTAAGCTCCAGACCTTTGGCCTGACGGAGGAAGAGGCGGAAGAGGTTATCGTACAAGGCTTTTTAAAATAAGCCTGATAAAGGGGCAAACCCTCTGGAAACAGCCCATCGCTTTGAAAAGGGGGAATTCCTATGGAGCCGGTTATAACCATACTGGTGTCGGCCGCCGTCCTGCTGGTTATCCTGTGGGCGGCGTGCCGATATAGAAAATTTTATAAATCCGAGCATTTCGTCTGCCCAAACTGCGGGCATTGCTGGAAACCGCCTGTGCGTAAGCTGGTTTTTTCCGTCAATGCGGTCGAGGGCAAGATCCTCCGCTGCCCGCAATGCAGCGAAAAAGTCTATGTGGAACCGGTTCCGGATAAAACCGCCAAATGACAGTGCATGTTTTACAAGATGGATCGCGGCCGCCTAAAAACGGAATTAGAAATTGCTTCTGTTAAGGGGGATACTTGCGGAAAGGAACGCATTCCAAAAACATTTGCCAAATGAAAACAATCTCCCCCGGCAACGGGGGATTTTTATTCTATATCCGGTGTACAACAAAAGGATTAGAAACATCAAAACGTGTTTCTAATCCTTTTTCATTTATTTTATGGTTATATTTTTAGGAATTAAAAGCCCAAGCTATACTCTTCAAGCAATATCGCAGCTATCATAGATAGGAAAATAGAACGGAATGTCTTCATGTATAATTGCCTTATGCGCCAACGCTTCCAATTTACCCTCTGTGACATCTATTTCTGCGGTCACATTGACACTTTGCAGGCCAGCCGGAGGCCTGGCGGGCGTGTTCCAAACGACAATGGAAATAGCGTGAGAAAAGATTTTTTCATCATTTTACCTCCAACTATCTTTTTTGAAATGTAACCATAAAAGAAGGATGTCTATTGCAATACCGAAAAGAAATGATAATATTTGTAATAAGGTAATGTTTTCATAAACTACCATAATAAATATACTTGATAGTATAGAAACACCATAACCAATGACAGCGAATATTTTGGAAAGGCCTTCTTTTTGAAAACGATACGCCAACGAGCATCCTACCGATGCAAAAAAGAAAATAAGTACATTTATCCCACCGATAAGATCCGCTAAAGAATACCACTGCCAATCCGCCGGATTATGTGAAATAAGCAGGCCTAAGATTCCTGCAAACGCTAAAATGAGAAAAATATCGTGCCGAAACTTTAATTTATTTCTCATGGGAATCTCTCCTGTATGGTGTTTTCGTTAATATTATATAATTTTTTATAAATTATGTCAATGAATTTAATGATGTTTTGTGTCCAAATAAAAATAACTGTATTTTCACGGCATAGAAAAAACCACGGGCAGTACCCGTGGCTCGGGAAAGAAATAGTACGGCCCCCTTTTATGGGAACCGTTCATTTTGGTAAAAAGTATACGGGCAGGCTTAATATAATTGCGTGAGCTTTTCTGAGTATGTGCTGTTATTAGGCTTTGCCCAAGGTGTCCTTCGGCAGACTAAACGTAACCCGATACTGGGCAGGGGTGATGTTATACGCTTTCCGGAAAGCTGTGGAATAGTGGCCGGAACTCGAAAACCCAAGGCTGCTTGCAATTTGGGAAATCGGAATGTTGGTACTTTCCAGGTATCGTTTGCTTTCTTCCAGACGGATGGTTTCAAAATATTTTTTAGGGGACGTCTTCATATATTCGCTGAAGATATTGCGAAACGTCCGTTCCTCAATGTGCAGGCAGCTGCACAAATCGGACACGGAAAAACTGCTTAAATTGCTTCGCATATAGGAGAGTGCGGAATCGATGATTTCGAATTGATAGGTATTGATGGAATTCTCGATTTTCTTATACGCAGAGTAATATAAGGCCTGAAAATAAGCGGTAGCCAAAAGGACGTTTTCATGCTTGATTTCTTCCAACGCCAACCCGCAAAGCATCAGGTCTGTTTTATCCAAAAGGATGGATTGCAGTTTGTTGGCAGGGATAATGTTCTGATCGGTTTTATATTCAAAAAGCCAGAAATTCCATTCTTGGCCCGCGCACCAATATTTTAGCGACACCTTAGCGTTGATGACGATCAGCGTGTTGCTTTCAGCGGTATATGTGGTTCCGTCGATATTAATTTTTCCAACCCCTTCCAAAGTATATAAAAAAATGTATTTTTGAGGATCGATTCGTTTGTGGTTGGAGAGATAGGAAGAGTCGGTAAACAGTTTATAAATTGTTTTGACACTGATGCGATTTGTATACGACCAGCTTTTTGTAACATAGAAATCCGAGTACATATTCTTCTCTCCTTTAACAGCTTGGAAAGAATAATCTATGATCCTGCGGGATCAAATCTCCGACGAACGGTTTGACCGCTATATCACCGCGATGAAGAACCAGAAGAACGACGATTGGGGAACCTATGACGCGGCCAATCTTTCCGATATCAGCCTGAATGCTATGTACATCGGCATTCTAACCGAGGACAGCGACTTGCTGAGCCGCATTAAGGAAAAGCTGGGAGAAACCATGTTCAGCTATACCGACAGCGGAAACGGCTGGTACCCGGACGGTTCCTACGTAGATCACAGCACGATGGCGTACACCGGCGGATACGGTTCGGTGCTCATTTCTGCTATGGAAAAAATGATGCCGATCGTGAAGGGGACCGCTTATGAGATGTCCTATGGCGACGAACGCGATGATTTTTATAATACCGTCATTTTTACCGGATATCTCCCCCTGTTGCCCAACGGCCGCATTGTGGATATGGTTAGCGGCCGCAGCATAACCAGAAAACCGAATGAAAACCGCAACAGCGCCGGCCAGATGGCGGTGTTTGCGGACGCTTTGGACGAGGAAGAAAGCCTTGCCTGCAAATCGCTGGTAAAAGGCTGGCTGCTGGAGGATCCCACGATCCTTTCCAACTTGACCAAGCCTGCGGAACTGATGGCCTGCAAAAAAATCCTGGATGACGACAGCATTGTGGCCGCCCAACCGGAAAACGGCTACTACCGTTATACCAACATGGACAAGGTGGCCCAGCGCACGGAGAATTACTTAGTGGGCCTTTCCATGCACTCCCAAAGGATCGTCAACTGTGAAAACATCAACGGGGAGGGCAAACGCCTGTGGAACGTTTCCGACGGCGCGTTATACCTTTATGATAGCGATACCGAGCAATACAAAGGCGATTTCTGGCCCACAGTAGACCTGCTCCGGTTGCCCGGCATCACCACCCTGTACGATACCTCCCGCAGCGATACCGCAGGGTTTAACACCAAAAACCCGAACGACTGGGTTGGCGGCACCGATATGGGCAATATCGGCATTGCAGGTATGGAGATCAATACCATTGGCACCGGCAATTCCAGAAACGGCGTGCATGCCCAGAAATCCTACTTTATGTTTGACAACGAGATTGTAGCGCTGGGTTCCGACATCAACAGCAGCCTCAACCTGCCTGTTGAAACGGTTATCGAGAACAAAAAGATTCAGGACGACCTTTCCAACCGCCTGACGTTCAACGGTGAAGAAAAGGATCTGAGCAAAGGCGAGAGCGGGACGGTGAACTACCTGCAGGTTCTGAGTACCTCGAAGCTCAGCAAGGTCCATCAGCTTGAAAGGGCGCTGCCGGAAGATGCCGCCACCATCCAGGCGACGGTAAAAATGCGTTTTGCCGACAGCTCCCAGGGCGCGGCTCTGCGTTTCTACGGCTTGGACGACAACGGCAACAGCGTACTGATCGCCACCGCGGAACTGCGTGATTCCGGAAGCGACAAGGGCATCCGTATGTGGGGACAGACCGGGAGCCCGTACATTGTAACCGACGAACATAAACGCGAATGGATTACGTTTACTGTAAATCTTGATCTGGAAGAGCAGACAATCGGCTTTAAGGCGACCGACGAAAACGGACAAGACATTACCAACCGCACGGATTTTACCCTGATGGGAGGCGTTCACATTGCAAAGCCCTCCAAGCTTGCGTTCTACAATATGAATACCTTGGCGAATGAGCGTGTGGATGTGGCGAACATTTCCATTGGGGCGGATGGCGCCGAGCCTTTTGAAGTTATTGATTTTAATGAAACGACTGCCGAAGAGCTGCTGCAAATGGAAGGCTGGAGATCCGCCCGTGTAGATGCCGCCGGTACCTTGATTGATACCGCGCTGGAAAGCAACTTTAAGGTAACGACCCAAAGCTATGAGGTTCCCGGCGAGGATCCGGAAATCACCGATGTGAACTGGGCGCACCTGGAAGGCAATGTAGAAGGCTCCGATGTGGGCTACTATTTCCCGCAGGCCACCACGGTAAAGGCGTTCAAAGAGACGCGTACCGGCGAATGGAAAGACCTGAACGCCTTGCAGAATTGGGGCCATGACGCTCTCGACCCGGTGACCAGAGGATATGCCACCATGTATATCGATCACGGCAACCAACCTTCGGGCGCCGGCTATGAATACGTTATGCTGCCCGGCATGAGCGAAGAAGAGACCCAAGCCTATCACGACAATCCCGATATTGAGATCGTTGAAAACAGCGACGCGGCCCACGCCGTACGCGAGAAAAAACTGAATGTTCTCGGCGTAAACTTCTGGAATAAGGAGAGCAAGACGGTGGATGTGCTGACTTCCAGCACGCAGGCCTCCGTAATGCTGAAGGAGACGGACAGCACTTATGAGCTTTCCCTGACCGATCCCACCGGAACCAACAAAGACAGCATCGAGCTGACCATTGCCCTTCCCTCCAATGCGGTTTTGGAAAAGAGCGACGAAATCACCGTGGTTTCCATGGACGAGGCCGGCGCTACGATCCGTGTGGATCTTTCCAACGCAGAGCTGGGCAAGAAATTTACGATGACGGTTCGCAAGGGGGCATTGAATACCAGCGAACTGGAAACCAAGGTGGAGGAAGCCGAACAGATTTCTTCCGACAACTACACCGCGGGCAGCTACAGCGCCCTGCAGGCTGCTATTGCCGATGCCAAACAGGTGCTTGCCGACGCGGTTTCCCAGGAGGAGATCGACGCTTGCCGGGATGTTTTGCAGGCGGCAATCGACGCCCTGGTAGACATCTCGGGCTTGAAGACAGCCTATGATAAACATATGCTGGTCAGCAACGAAAACGCTACCTATACTACCGGCAGCTTCGCAGCCTTTGCCGATGCACGCGACGCGGCCAAAGCGGTTTTGGATAATGCTAACGCAACCAAGGAAGAGGTGGCATCGGCGATTACCCAAATGGACGAGGCAAAAGCCGCTCTGGTGAACATTACCACGCTGCGGTATGTCATCAATTTGGCGAACGGCCATGTAGAGGCCGGCGACCTGGAGGGCCTGGTTCCCTCTGCGGTGGAGGAATTCAACAAGGCGCTGGAGGAAGCGAACACGGTTTACGCCGACGCGAACGCAACAGAAGAACAGGTGGACGCCGCCTGGAAAAAGCTGATGAACGTCATTCACGGCCTTGGCTTTGAGAAAGGCGACAAGACGGCATTGACGGAGCTTGTCAATACCGCCAAGGCGTTGGATTTGGACGATTATCAGGATGGAGCGGAAAAAACCGCCTTTGAAACGGCGCTTTCCGAAGCGGAAGCCGTCCTTACCGATCCCGACGCCATGAAGGCCGATATTGACGCCGCTTACACGAAGCTTCGAGAGGCGATGGACGCCCTGATTCCGGTTCCGGCTGCGGGCGATAAGAGCGAGCTGCAAAAGGTATACGATGAAGCCAGCGCCTACGACCTGAATAAATATGTAGACGACAAGGCTGCAAAAGACGCCTTTGCCACAGCGCTGGGAGCCGCCAAGGCTGTGCTTGAGAAGGAAGACGCCCAGCAGAGCGAAATTGACGAAGCATGGAGTAACCTTCTGACTGCCATGTCCGGCCTGCGTCTGCGTGCGGATAAGTCCAGCTTGGAAGAATGGATCGAAAATCTAAAATCCATCGACCTATCCCTGTATACGGAAGAGAGCGCCAACGCAGTGCGCCTAGCCATTGCCGAAGCGGAGGCCTTGGCCGCACAGGATCTGGGCCAGGATCAGATCGGCTTGATTCAGGCCGCTATCGTAAAGATGGAGAACGCAAAGCTTGGCCTGCAGCTTTCGGCCGATGTTTCCGGGGACGACAACAATAGTTCCGATCCCAGCTCCAAGGAAGAAACTTCTTCACCGTCCGAAAACAGCACGACGGCTGGAGGCAAAACACCCACCACGGGGGACAGCGCGCCCATCGCTGCGATATCCCTGCTGGCAATTGCCGCCGCCGGAGTCCTGTTGGGCCTGAAGAAGAGAAAATAAAAAAAGAAAAGATTGAAGAGAAATGAGGAGAAAGACATGCTGAAAAAAATCCTGTCTTGCTTCTTAGCGGTGAGCCTTTCCCTGACCGCAGCCTTCGGCACAAACGCGCCGAAGGCTGCGGCGGCGGAAAACGATGATTTCCAAATCATGTTCGACCGCTGCTATGAGCAGACCGTGGGCGCAAAGCCCGGCGAAACCCTGGATACCTCCAACCCCTACATCAAGGCTTTTGTTGACAGCGTGAACGAAGAAGCCAACGGGTATTGGGAAACCATGAACAAATCGGACGATACCGGCCGCGAGGAAATTTGGCCCGGGATCAAGCCGGTTGTGGGTTCCCGCCCCAATACGGCTACCGCCGACCTGACCACCACGTACAAATACTTAAACAAACTGGCGCAGGCCTACGCCACTCCCGGCACCGACCTGTATCAGAACCGGCAGGTACCGGAAGAGATCTTCTCCGCGATCGATTTTACCCTGGAAAACGATTGGTTCGGCGGCACCACCTATAACCCTTACGGCAACTGGTGGGATCACCGCATCGGCGTGCCGGCGCAGCTTCTGCCCACCATGGTGCTTCTGCGCGACGAGTTGACCGACGACCAGTTCAACCGCTACATGACCGCCATGAAGAACCAAAAGGGCAACGACTGGAGCGGCTATACGGCGGCGAACAAGGCCGATATTTCCCTAAATGCCCTGTATATGGCGATCCTGGAGAAGGATGCCGATATGCTCAACAAGATCAAGGAATCTTTGGGCAGCGATATGTTCAGCTATACCACCGGCAACGGCTGGCATAAGGACGGTTCCTACATCGATCACAACATGTACGCCTATACGGGCGGCTACGGTTCCGTGCTGATTACCGCCATGGAAAAGATGATGCCCATCGTGAAGGGAACCGCCTATGAACTGACCTACGGCGACGAGCGCGACACTTTCTATGATGAAATCATTTTCAACAACTATATTCCGGTTCATTATGCGGGCCGTATCTTTGATATGGTAAGCGGCCGCTCCATCACCCGCGTTACCGCGCAGGACCGCCAAAGCGCGGGCCAGCTCGCCGTGTTTGCCGACGCCTTATCCCCGGACAAAGCCGAGGAGCTGCGCGCCATCGTCAAGATGTGGCTGTTGGAAGACCCGGATATTATGGGCAACCTGACGAAACCGGCCGAATTGACCGCCTGCATCAAGATCCTGAACGACGACAGCATCGTACCCACCAATATCCCGGAGGGCTACTACCGCTTCGCGGATATGGACAAATACGTCCAGCACAACGAAACCTACTCAGTGGGCCTTGCTCTGCATTCCGATAAGATTGCAAACTATGAATGGGGCAACGAAGAAGGCAGAAAGCTCTGGAATACCTCCGACGGCGCGATCTACATCAACAACGCCGACGTCAATCAATTCAAAGACAATTTCTGGCCCACCGTCAACCACCTGCGCATCCCCGGTGTTACCACTCTGTACGACGGCGACCGCAGCGACAATGCCGGCTATGGCTCCAAAAACCCCAACAACTGGGTTGGCGGGGTCGATATGGGCAATATCGGCATTGCCGGTATGCAGATTAAGACCCTCGGCAGCGGCAGCAACCGCGACGGCCTGCTGGCCAAGAAATCCTACTTCATGTTCGACGATGAAGTGGTGGCCCTAGGTTCCGACATCCAGGCCCTTTCGAATCTCGGCCTCCCGGCGGAGACTGTGGTGGAAAACCGCAAAATCAACAACGACCTTTCCAACAAGCTTCTTTTCAACGGCGAGGAAATCGATGTGATCGACAACTCCGCCCAGGAAGAAGTCGTGAACGACCAGTATGTGAAGATTTATACCGACCCGACTGCGGAAGGTGACTACCACAATATCACCCATGCGCTTTCCGCCGACGCTTCCAAGGTGACAGTCAACGCCAAGATGCGCTTTAACGATTCCTGGCGCAACGCCGGCGTGAGGATCATGGGTACCGACGCAGAAGGCAACAAACAGAAAGCGTTCGAAGTGGCGATGTTTACCAACCAGCAGGTGTTCCTGCGTACCTTTAACGACGGCGAACCCGCAGACGGCAAGATGCTGTTTGCCGTTCCGGACCGCACCAACTGGTGGGATCTGGAAGCTACCTTGGACGTTGCCACCCACGCCCTGACCGTCAAGGTTACGGCTGCGGACGGCTCGGTTTTGGCGGAAACCAGCGTACAGGCAAACGAGGACGTCACCGCGATTTCCTCCTTCGACCTGTTCAATACGACCGGTTACATCAACGAGTTTGATTTCAAATCCCTGAAGGTGAGCACCGACAATACGACCGCCATTGACCTGGACTTCACCCAGACCACTGCCGACGAATGGAAGGCAATGGACGGCTGGGAATTCCAGTGCATTGACGCCGACGGCAACGTAAAGGATGAGCAGTGCGCTTCTCACAATCTGTATTCCATCACCACGGTTTCCAATGTGACCAAGACCCAGCTGCGCAAAGGCATTGAGGTGCCCAATGTAAGCTGGGCGCACCTGGAAGGCAATGTGGAAGGCTCCGACATCGGCTACTACTTCCCCGAAGCGACCGACCTGCTGGCGGTCAAATCGGAGCGCACCGGTTCCTGGAAGGACATCAACGACCTGAAGAACTGGGGCCATGACGACCTGCCGCCTTATACCCGAGGCTATGCCGAAATGGTAATCGACCACGGCGTTTTGACTACGGAGGACAGCGAACATCCTTCTTACGGCTATGTACTGCTTCCCGGCAAATCCGCCGACGAAACCAAGGCGTACAACGACAATCCCGACATTGAAATTCTGGCAAACGACGCCAAAATCCACGCGGTTCGTGAAAACAGCCTGGGCGTGACAGGCCTCAACTGCTGGACCAGCGCCGGAGCGACTGCGGGCGGTATTACCGTCAACCGGTATGCATCCGTCATGTGGAAGGAGACCGACACCACCTATGAGCTGGTTGTCTGCGATCCTACCCACACTGGAACCGCCCCGATTACCCTGAGCATTGCGGACGCCAAGATTCAGTCGGTTATTTCCAAGGACGACAAGATTACCGTAAATTCCGCCATTGGCGCGGATACCCTGGAACTGACGGTTGACGTCAGCGGAACAGAGAGAAGCCAGCAGTATACTGCGGTCTTTGAAAAAGATGTGCCGGCTACTGCCACCGAAGTGCGCGAACTTCGCAACGCGGTTTATGCCGCCAAGAACCTTCCCGCCGACAGCTACACGGCGAGCACCTATGCCGCTTTGACCGAAGCGGTATCGGCTGCGGAGGCATTGTATGCGGAAGGAAGGGAGCCTTCCCAGATGGAAGTACAAAACGCGCTGGCCGCAATCCAGACCGCGAGAGAAAATTTGGTGAATATCAGCACGCTGAAGGTCGTCATCGACCTGGCGAACGGGTACGTGGAAGCGGGCGCCCTGGAGGGTCTGGTGCCTACCGTTGTGGAGCAGTTTAACAACATATTGGCCGAGGCGGAGGCAGTCTACGCGAACCCGGACGCTACCCAAGCGGAGGCGGATCACGACAGGCAGCAACTGGTGAC
>CAMMKL010000027.1 GCA_946497265.1 uncultured Clostridia bacterium
CAAAGCGTACAAAGGAAACGATCTTGATATCGCCGCCAAGTTCCTTTGCGACTTTCTCCGTATATTTCGCAACGGTCAGATCGTTGTCCTTTACAAACACCTGATCCACCAAGCAATTCTCTTTAAAGAATTTACCCAGCTTGCCCATAACGATCTTTTCCGCAATCTTTTCCGGTTTGCCTTCGTTCATCACCTGTTCCGTCAGAATTTTCTTCTCGTGTTCCACAACCTCTGCCGGAACGGAAGCTTCATCCAAATAACTGGGATTAATGGCAGCGATTTGCATCGCGATGTCCTTTGCATATGCCTTAAATTCATCCTTCGCGGCAACTTCGTCAGCAGTATCGAACTTTACCATAACGCCGATTCGGCCGGCGGCATGGATATAAGTGGCTACAACGCCTTCATAACGCTCAAAACGGCGGATCTTGATATTCTCACCAATCGTAAGAACCTTATCCTGCACCAAGGCTTCCACGGTCATATCGGTGCCGACCGCAGTGCACTTCATGAGTGCATCCAAATCAGCTGGGTTGTTTGCTATCACGGTATCTGCGCAGGTCTTTACAAAAGCCTGGAATTCCGCATTTTTTGCTACGAAATCGGTTTCCGCATTCACTTCAATCACAACGCCCACGTTACCGGCTTCATTGGTACAGGCAAAGGCTACGCCTTCCGCGGCAATGCGGCCGGCCTTCTTCGTAGCGGCGGCCAGTCCTTTTTCTCTTAAAATATCCATTGCGGCTTCCATATCGCCATTGGCCTCTGTCAAAGCCTTTTTGCAATCCATCATACCACAGCCTGTCTTTTCTCTCAACGCTGCAACATCTTTCGCTGTAAAAGCCATTTTTTATTCCTCCATTGTAATGATAAATATGCCAATCTTTTAGAAAATGCCCGGCAGTTACGCACGGGCATTTTTCCGCAACGCTAAATTATAATTTATTCCGCGTCATTGCCATCTTCTTCGTTTTCCTTTTCAGCAGCGGCTTCCTGAGCGGCAGCGCCCATCTGTCCCTCTCTGCCTTCAATAATCGCATTCGCCATGGTGGCGGAAATCAGCTTTACGGCGCGGATTGCGTCGTCATTTCCGGGAATGACATAATCGATTTCATCCGGATCGCAGTTGGTATCGACAATCGCAACAATCGGGATATGCAGTTTTTTCGCTTCCGCGACGGCAATCCTTTCTTTACGGGGGTCAACGATAAACAAAGCGCCGGGCAGCTTTTTCATTTCTTTAATGCCGCCTAAGAACTTTTCAAGCTTCTCAATTTCGAGGTTCAGCTTAATGACTTCCTTTTTGGGCAATAGGTCAAAAGTACCGTCAGCCTCCATTGCACGGAGCTGCTTTAAACGGTCGATTCTATGGCGGATGGTGGTAAAGTTGGTCATCATACCGCCCAGCCAACGCGCGTTAACATAAAAAGCACCCGCGCGCTCCGCTTCATCCTTTACCGATTCTTGTGCCTGCTTCTTGGTTCCGACAAACAAAACCGACTTGCCCTCCGCAGTGAGGTCACGGACAAAATTGTAAGCCTCTTCCAGCTTCTTAACGGTCTTCTGCAGGTCGATAATGTAGATGCCGTTACGCTCGGTAAAAATGTAAGAGGCCATCTTCGGGTTCCATCTTCTGGTCTGATGGCCAAAATGAACCCCTGCTTCCAATAATTGTTTCATAGATACGACTGCCATTTCTTATTCCTCCTTGGTTATTCCTCCGCCAATACAGTATGGACTGGGGAATCCCTTTTGGGGACACCCACCCAGCCGGAGCACTGGCGTGTGTTTTGGCTTATCCATTATACTATGGATTTTCTTGGTTTACAAGTCCAGATTTATAATTTGTGCAATATGCAGATCATCGAAAGAAATTCCCAAGAAAGCCCGGGCGTTTTTTCGGCCGATTGCACACGGTATTGCACACCAGAATGGTATCTTGGCCGATAACCTCAATGTTTTCCCACCGAATGACAATGTCATCGTGCCGGCCGAAAAGTCCGAAACATTTTAACCTTCCATAAATTACGATGGCTACCAGCTTGGCGCACTTGGTGTCCACTTCCACATCATTTACACACCCCAAACAGGTACCGTCCTTAATATTAACAACCTCTTTGTGGCGCAAATCCGCGATTCTGCAAGTATTCACAGCACATACCTCCCTGTCATATGTGTATGCGAACAGCAAGGAAAGGTATGAAAGCTTTCTATTAAAATAGGCAAACAATGTCCTTCTTATCCCTATTTTCAAGAAAGCGCCGCGGTTCTATTGCTACCACAAAACTCAGCTGGGAAAACAATCGATTTTTTCTGCCGGTTTAAAACAATATTTTGTTTAGGGGCTTGCTTGTGACGTAGCGTAATGACTTATAATATCCACAAGAGGTGAAACGTCTATGGCAAACTACAAAGCAATACCGCAAGGATATATGACGGTTGGAGAAGTAGCAAAAAAAATGGGGGTTACCGTGCGCACTTTGCAATATTACGACAAAAAAGGGCTGCTCTCCCCCTCGGCAGCAAGCGAAGGAGGGCGCAGGCTCTATTCCGACAAGGATCTGATCCTATTACATCAGATTATATCATTGAAATCATTGGGGTTTTCCTTGAAAGATATAAAGGAACGGCTGACCACTCTGGATACCCCTGCTGATGTGGCCAATGTACTCGCAGAGCAGGCGGACAACATTCGTAACCAGATGGAACAGCTTGCCGCCTCTTTAACAGCGATCGAACAGCTGCGAATGGAAGTATTGCAGATACAATCGGTAAATTTCAAAAAGTATGCGGATATTATCGTCAATCTACAGATGAAAAATGAGTTTTACTATCTCATCAAGTGCTTCGATGACGATACCCTCGATCATATCCGCCACCATTTTGATAAGGAAAGCGGTTTGGCGTTTATGGAAAAGTTTAACCGAATCAGCGATGAAATCCTTACGCTTCAGAAAGACAATGTACCGCCCGAAAGTGAAAAATGCCAACAGCTTACGAAGGCCTATTGGGACTTGATTTTGGAATTTACGGGAGGAGATATGGCTATGCTCCCGAAGTTGATGGAAGCCGGCAATTTTGACGACGCAGCAAATGGGTGGGGAGAAAAACAGAAAACGGTAAACGCTTATCTGGAGCCTGCATTGGAAATTTATTTTTCAAGGCTTGGCACCAATCCGTTTGAGGAGGTGTCAAATTGAGCAATGCCATACAAGTTACCGGATTATGGAAACGTTACGGTAGGAATCCCGTGCTTAAAGGAATCGATTTCCATATTGCATCTGGAGAAACCTTTGCCCTGCTCGGCGTCAACGGGGCAGGAAAAACAACCGCCCTTGAATGTATCGAGGGCTTAAAAGCATATGACAGCGGCACAATTATGGTAAACGGGAAAATGGGGATTCAGTTACAATCCTCTTCCCTGCCTGCCCATATAAAGCCAATGGAAGCCGTAAGGTTATTTTCTAAATGGAACAAGGCGGCAATTAACCGCTCTATGCTTGATGCACTCGGCATTCAGGAAATAGAAAAAAAACAATATATGCAGCTATCAACAGGGCAAAAAAGACGGCTGCATCTTGCACTTGCCCTTATTGGCAATCCGGATATTATATTTCTGGATGAACCGACTGCAGGGCTTGACGTGGAGGGAAAACTTTCGCTGCACAGCTTAATCCGCCAATTAAAAGCGCAAGGAAAAACAATCGTTTTGGCAAGCCATGACATGGCGGAAGTGGAAACGCTCTGCGATAACATTGCAATTTTGAATGACGGGAATATTACCTTTTACGGCACCGCTGCTGAGCTGTCCGATAAAATAGGGAAAAAATATTCCGTTCAAATCAAAACACAGCAAAACGTTGAAACCGTTGTAACGGACGATATCGGAAATACTTTGCTTTCCCTGCTTACAACATTAAAAGAAAAAGGGACAAAAGTATTGGATATCAAGGTAGACCAAGGCACGCTTGAGCAGCATTTTATGGAAATAGTAAGGAGGCCGGTAAAATGAGTACATTTCTATATGGGGTGGCGTTACAATGGAAACTAGATATGAGAAGCAAATCCTTACTGATTACCTGCTATGTTGTTCCGTTCATTTTTTTTCTGCTGATGGGCGGTATCTTTATTTCCATAATGCCGGAAATGGAAAGTACATTGATTCCGTCTATGATTGTGATGGGGGTGTCGATGGGGTCGTTTCTCGGTTTGCCATCCACTTTAATTGAAACATATGCAAGCAATATTAAAAAGGTCTACAAAGCAAACGGTGTACCGCTGTACCTTGGTTTAGCAACAATGTTTCTTTCCGCATTTACTCACCAGATGATTATGTGTGCGATCATGGTCGTCCTTGCGCCAATTATTTTTGATGCGGCGTTGCCAACAAGCCTTCCCCTATTTATTTTGGCGCTCGCTATTTACATCGCGGTCTCTTTAAGTATAGGATGCATCTTAGGCTTAGCAGTGAAAAATCAAGCAAAGCTGACGATGATTGCACAGCTTGTTTTCTTGCCGTCCATTATGTTGTCTGGTATTATGTTTCCGATTGATCTGCTGCCGGATACTTTCGAGCTTATAGGGGAATTTTTCCCTGCTTCATGGGGGTACCGGTTGATGCTGAACAATGGATTCCAATTTGACCACCTGTGGTACTTGCTCCTAGTTCTTTTTACTGCGGCGATTGTATGCACCTTACTGCTAAACAGGCACAAATGCAAATAGTTGGCGGTAGGGAATTGAAAACATTTTTATTCAGGCACAAGATATGCCGCAGACGGCCCCCGTTAAGCACCGTACACCATTGGAACCCCATCCCCTTCATTCGCAAAGCTCCGTTTGGATCTGATTCTTTTCCATTAGGCCTATCGCACTTATGCTAATTGTACATCGGTCCTTTTCTTGAAGATTTGGGGTAACCATTTCTTCATACAAGTTCTGCTAAAAAACAAAGGAAAAGGGGTTACATGCACGCTTAACCCCTTTTCCCTCTTTTTCAGCGATCGCATCCTTCTGTTTGATTCCACACCGATAAGGCTATGCTCATTTATTGCAGCCTTTGAGTAAAATCGGTCATTGCTTCGGAAATCATTATTTGCTGCGGGCATACCGCTTCACAGCTCCGACAGCCGATGCATGCGTTTGGCCGCTTATCCTCCGGAATGGCGGACAATGCCATTGGCGCTATAAATCCCCCTTTGGTAAAGCAATGCTCATTATACAGGGCAAGCAGGGAAGGGATATCCAACTCCTGCGGGCAATGGCTGACACAATAACGGCATGCCGTACACGGCAGCGCTATTTTTTTAACCATATTGTCCGCTATAGCAAACAAAGCCTCCAGTTCCTGTTGATTCAAGGGTTTTTCCACTTCATAGGTGCAGATGTTTTCCTTCAGTTGCTGCATATTCGACATACCGGAAAGAACAACAGTCACCTCGGGAATGGTTTGAAGGAAGCGGAACGCCCAAGCCGGAACCGTTTCTTCCTGCCGCATGCTTTTTAGCTTTGCTTCGTCTTCTTCCGGCAAAGCCGCCAAACGGCCCCCGCGCAATGGTTCCATCACCCAGACTGGTATTTCGCGTTCTTTCAGCAATGCTACCTTTGCTTTCGCATCCTGGAAGTCCCAATCCAGATAGTTGAGCTGGATCTGGCAAAATTCCATATCTTTGCCATAGGCGTCCAAAAAACGCTTCATCACATCATAGCTCCCATGCACCGAAAATCCAAGATGGCGGATCCGCCCGGCCTTTTTCTGCTTCGTCAAATAATCATATATGCCATATTTTTCGTCTAGATACTGGTTAATGTTCAGCTCACAAACGTTGTGGAACAAATAAAAGTCAAAATATTCCACGCCGCATTTCTTCAACTGCTCTTCAAAAATTGTCTGCACCTTATCCATATTAGATAAGTCATATCCTGGAAATTTATCCGCTAGATAGAAGCTTTCCCTCGGGTATCCCTTCAAAGCCCTTCCCATCACAATTTCCGATTGGCCATTGTGATAGCCCCACGCGGTATCATAGTAATTTACACCGTGGGCCATCGCATATGCCACCATCCGGGCAGCGGCAACCTCGTCAATTTTGGAATCGTCCCCATCTATAACAGGCAAACGCATGGCGCCCATTCCTAGAGCAGAAAGCTTTTGGCCCTGAAAACTTTTGTAAATCATCGTATGTACACACTCCTTTTTATCATTGACACCAGGCCGGCTATTGCGCCGCTTTTCCATAAAAGCAAAGATCCTACTTATTATATTACCTAAAGTTTACTTTAAGTCAATGCCTCATTCGAAAAATGTTGGATGAAAGGGGAAAGCGCCGCTTATCCTTAACCATTAAAATAACTTTCATCGGCCTTTACCATCGGCACATCGCAAAGCCATTTTTCCCATCAGCTTTCCCAAAAGCAAAGGAAAACGATAGCACAGTTTTATTTGTATCTTTTGTCCCACGCTGTGACAAAGTAAAAATTGCTTAGACGCTATTTTTTTCGCTAAACCGTAACCCACCACTTTGGGATCCGCCATAAATTCAGTGGGGACAGGTAATGGGGCGGAGGATTTTGTACGCGTAAGCGGCGGATGGAGGAGATGAAACGTAATCCCTTTATCTTGATATTCTATCTTCAAGCATTTTACCAATGCTTCCAAGGCCCCTTTGCTGGAAGCATACGGACTAATATTGAAAAACCCCGTCACGCCAACGCCGGAACTTGTAAGCATAATTTTTCCTTTTGACTGCCTGACCATATGGGGGAGCACAGCTTTAATGAACCGCAACCCTCCGTAGTAGTTGACGTCAAATACCTTATGGAAAACATCTTCTTCTGTCTCTTCCAAAGGAGAAAAGCTGCAACAGCATGCGTTGTGAATGGCAACATCGATGGTATGAAAACCTTCCGCAAACAGGCCGACGCATTTGATAACAGCGTTGGCATCCTGTATATTGCAGCGTAAAGGTAACAATGATCGTGGATACTGCTTCTGCAAATTAAGTAAACGGTCTATTTCCATATCCAGCACACCGACCACATTTCCACCTGCCAACATTGCTTCCACCATATAATAGCCGATGCCTTGGTTTGCCCCTGTTATAATGACATTCGCCACGTTAAACCGCCTCCAGGTTCTGAAAAAAATGATAACAATGCGCGTACGCTTTTTGACGAAAAGCCTCTTTCTTTTCTTCGGTTAGTTCACCGCTTAACAGGTAACGTTCGCAATACAAAAATATGGGCGCGTAGTATTGAACCGCCAGATACGCGCTGTCGATGGAATGGATACATTGCTTTTCCATCAAAGCCGAAAATACTTTGCTTTGAAAGTTAAGCGGTTTCTCAAACATCCACTCATTGTACAGATTCGCCATTTCTGCGTTTTCATTATGTTCTATTTGAAGCAGACGCATAAATTGGTTGCAAAAGTCGTTCATAAGGTAATCTTCAAAATAGATTCTAGAGATGGTTTCCCCTGCCAGGCCCATTTTTGCAAAGGGGTCGGCCATAGCATCTTCCAACTGCTGCATCTTTTCTGAAGAAATCGCAGCAAAGCGGACTTTTAGTTCCTCTAATATTGCTCGCTTGTTTTCAAAATGATAATATATAGAGCTCTCACGGATATGCACTTCTTTACAAATGTCCCGAATTGACACACCTTGAAAGCCCCGTCGTGAAAACAAGCTTAACGATATAGAAAGAATGGTGTCCTTTGTACACGTTCCGGGCATAATACACCTCCAACCTAACAAATGTTAGATTTATTTTAACTAACATTCGTTAGATTGTCAAGGGGAATCGATATGAATCATTCTGTGCATCATTATCCTTGCGGCAGCCGTGCGGCTGGCTTGGATTCATGACCCGCAGCTCATCGAGCAAGCTCTTTTTTCTAGCTGCAATTCATAGTGTTTTTTGAATGAGAAGCCCTATTATCATCAAAGCCCTTATTAAACGGGTCATTGGCGCCGTCCTTCTTAATCCTCTTATTCCCACCGGGTTACTTTCCCAAAAAGGGGTTACTGGATTCCTTCATAATCTTTTTTTCGCCAATGGAAAAGGTTCCCGAAGAAATTCTTCGGGAACCTTTTTCCTTTAGTTGCGGGAACAATATATATTGATTGCTTGCTGGATAAATTCAGCGGTGCCGGCTCCACCGACCTGATCAATGTTTTCTGTCATCCTTCCACCATCGGCATACATCGTGCCAAGGGATTGAAGAATTTCCAGAGTACAGGTATAGTAGTTCTTAGTAATGAAGGCTTGCAGCTTTTTAACCAACTGCTGTGGCTGTTCCTCAGAGGGTTGTTTTGCCCGGATTAATCCAAACTCTTTCAATAGTTCCATCATTTCACCGGAGAGAAGCTGTTCCTCCTCTTTGGTTCGTTTTTTACTTTTCTGTTCGTACTCCTGATAAGCTTCTGTCCCACCCCAGGCCGCTTTGGCCTGTGCGGCATATTCGTCTATCTTTCTCGTGTCAAAAGCAGAAAAATCCAATGTTTTCACCCCTATCATCTGAATTCCACGGGCCAAATCAATGAGATTTTCAAGGTGTTCTTTCCGGAGTCGAAGCAATTCGATCTGTTGCTTTAAGGCCTTATTTCGATCAAAGGAAGGACTCTCTAAAATCTTCTTGATTTCCTTCAGCGGAAATTGCAGCTCACGGAACAATAAAATACTCTGCAAGCGTTCCAAAGCCGCATCGTCATACAGCCGGTACCCTGATTCGGTGATCTGCGTCGGCTGCAGCAGGCCAATCGAATCATAATAATGCAGTGTGCGTATACTCACACCGGTCAGAATGCTTACTTCTTTTACAGTTCGCACGATACTTTCCTCCTCCCGTGTGATATCAGTATAAAGCATCACGTTACGTCAAAGTCAAACCCTTTTTTCATTATAATTTATAATAGGAAAACGCAGTTCTACCAAAAATCCGCCAAGAGCGCTGTGGTCAAACAGGACGCTTCCGTGGTGTGCTTTCACAATCTGCTGGACGATCAAAAGCCCCAGGCCGTGCCGTGGTTCTGCCGTACCGTTGTCGCTCATCATATAATGCGGGGTATTCCTCAGCTTATCCAACTGCCCGTCGGCTAGTCCTACTCCGTCGTCCTCCACAATGACGAAGCATTCTTTCCCTTCTGTCCGAATCCCTATGGTAATGTGGCATCCATCCGGGTTATGGGACTGGGCGTTGTTCAGCAAATTATTGACAGCACGGCACAGCAGATCCTTATCCCCCTCCATCATACAGGCGGCCAGCCCCTCCGGGATTTTACACTCCAACGGATAGCTCCCATTTAAATCTGCATTGATAAACTCAGCTGCGCACTGCCTTACCGTCGCCACCAGATTCACCGGCTCCAAACCAAGCGGTTGCATGTTGTATTCCAGCTTAGACGCCAAATTCAAGTCGTTGACCAGATTTTTCATCCTGAGGCTTTGCCGCCGGATAATGGATGCTTTCCTCCGGTTATCGTCCGATAAGCCCGGAGCTTTTTCCAACTGTCCGGCATATCCCATCACCATGGAAAGAGGGGTACGGATATCGTGGGAGACGCCGGAAATCCAATTTGCTCTGGCACTTTCCTTTTTTCTGAGCTCCCGCTCCTGCCGCTTCAATTTTTCCGATACCCGGTTGATGGCGGATGCCAAATCGGATAAAAGCCCCTTTTCCTTAATATAGACCTCTTTCCCTTCCGGTAGCCCTTCAATCCCTGCAATAATCGGTCTAATCGATCTAAGCACGCCACTGATAGAAATGAAATAGATGAGGATAACTACCAGGAGGTTGACCCCTATAAAGAGCAATAACGTATAAGGCAAATGGGAAATCATCGTATAATCGAATGTTGGCCACATATGTTTCCAGTACATATCTTTGGGGTGTCCCATAATGATCAAATCATTTCCCCGGGCCGCGGTGGTGGTAGGATAATCCGCAAGGTAGCCCCGGGTGTAATAGGAAATATCCGCCGCCGAATAATGAAGCGGAACGCCGTCCGGGAGATTTTCGCTGTGCCATATCACATCACCGGTTTGATCTTCAATCAGAATTGCCCAGGCTTTTCTCTGCTCCAGGATCTTTTGCCCTTCTTGGGATAGGGTATATCCGGATTCTGTTCCTTTGAGTTCCGTCCCAATTTGCTCTGCCGCCTGCCATCCGCCCGCATTCGAGGCTCCCCGGAAAGATACCAATATCAACAGTACAACATTGAGCGCAAATATTCCAACCACCGACAAAAGCAATATCTTTACAAAACGCCGGATTAATTTGAGCGTACTTTTCATCGCTTATCCTCCACGATCAGCTTATACCCTAATCCTTTGACCGTAATCAGGGACATTGGTTTGGAGGGGTTTTCTTCAATTTTTTCCCGTATCCTGCGGATATGGGCCATCAAACTATTCTCATACCCAAACGGGTTATTGCCCCAGGCCGCCTCACATAGCTGGTCTATGGTCACAATCCGCCCGGCGTTCCGGTAAAGAGCCTGTAATATTGCAAACTCTTTGGCGGTCAGAGGCAGATACTCCCCACCCTTTACAACTTCCGCCCGTGAAAAATCAATCCGGCACCCAGCAAGCTGCACCAACGGGTTTTCCCCTTTATAATACCTGCGCAGGGTGATGCCGATCCGCAAAAGCAGTTCCTTGTCGAAAAAAGGCTTCACCATATAGTCGTCAGCGCCCAAGCCCAGGCCCCGGATTTTGTCTTCGTCCTCCCCGCGGGCCGTCAGGAACAGTACCGGCATTTCCGTAAACTCCCGCAGCTGTTCAAAAAGAGAAAAGCCATTTCCATCCGGCAGCATAACATCCAAAACAGCTAAATCCGGATTCCATTCTTTCGCAACAGAAAGCGCCTGCATTACCGTACCGGCTGTTCTAATTTGCGTATAGCCATCCTCCCGCAAGAAATCTGTTATCATTGCAAGTATCTCCTGCTCGTCATCGACGAGTAGGATTTTTTTCTGTTTTAAATATCGATAGTCCATTTTCCGTTCCTCCTGTCTCCTATTATAGCATAAAAATAATAATCCCTCAGCTCTGGAATCCAAATGTAAAGGAAATGTAAGGTTGCGGCAAGGTTCGCACAAGGTTCGCCGTTTATACTGATAGCATCACAGGAAAGGAGTTCAGAGAACATGAACATCATCGAAACCAATCAATTAACAAAATCCTATGGGGACTTTACAGCGGTTTCCCGATTGAACCTTCACATCCGAAAAGGCAGTGTCTACGGCTTTCTCGGTCCTAACGGAGCCGGAAAATCCACCACCATGAAAATGTTTTTAGGGCTAACGCGCCCCACAGAAGGCGGCTTCCAAATCGACGGAAAAACCTATCCAGGCGATCGGGTAGCTATTTTAAAAGAAATTGGCTCTTTTATTGAAGCGCCTGCTTTTTATGGAAATCTGACCGGGGAAGAAAATCTGGATATCATCCGCAAAATTCTAGGCTTACCGAAAAGCAGTGTTTCCGATGCGTTGGAGTTGGTCGGCCTGGCCCCATTTCGCAAACGGTTGGCTAAAAAATATTCCCTTGGTATGAAACAGCGATTGGGCCTGGCCGGCGCCCTCATTGGCCGGCCGCCAATCCTGATCCTGGATGAACCAACCAATGGGCTTGACCCAGTGGGTATCCACGAGATCCGCACGCTGATCAAATCCCTCCCCCAGCAGTTTGACTGCACGGTGCTCGTCTCCTCCCACCTGCTCCCGGAAGTGGAACTGATGGCAGACGATATTGGAATCCTTAACCACGGGCGCCTGTTGTTCGAAGGAACCCTGGAAGATTTAAAAACCAGCGCGAAAACCGCCGGATTCCCTACTGACAATCTAGAGGACACCTTCCTTGCCATGATCGACGAAGACAACCGAAAGAGAGGCGGAGCAAGATGACCTTGGGAATAGAAACAAAAAAACTGAAGCGGACCGGTTATCTGCCCGCTTTTCTGGGCGGCGGGCTGCTGGCGGCAGCCTTTCCGCTGGTGAATATGCTGGTCCGTTCCGAAACCTTTGTCTCTCTGCCGGGAGACCCGTTCCAAATCCTGATGGACGCCAATTGGCAGATGATGGCAATGCTGAATATCCTGATTTCCATCTGCGGCGCGTGCATGATGTACCATACGGAGTATGCGGACAACGGCGCGCAGAAAATGGATGTGCTGCCCGTACGTACAGGAAACCTGTTTTTGGGGAAATTTGTGATTGCCGTACTGGTTTTGGCGGCGATGGTTGCTATGGAAACCGCCGTACTGGCCGGTTGCGCTTTATATTGGTTCCCGGCTTATGAGCTAACTATGCCGGATCTTATAAAACAGGCAGGCTTTCAGTGGTTTGTTACGCTCCCCACCGTGATGCTGATGCTGGTTATCGCCTCTGCCTGTAAAAATATGTGGGTTTCCCTGGGGATCGGTGCGATCTTGGTGTTTACCCTTACCATATTCCCACAAGATAATCTGGTACTAAGC
Organism: uncultured Clostridia bacterium; assembly: GCA_946497265.1. Lineage (GTDB taxonomy): Bacteria > Bacillota > Clostridia > Oscillospirales > Acutalibacteraceae > CAMMKL01. Next base: position 12,476 of record CAMMKL010000027.1, read on the forward strand.
CTGTTCCCATTCAGTAGCCCGTATCAGCTCTTTGCTGTAGCCAAACAGAACAGCAGCATACCATTATTCTTGGGCGTCTGTGCGGCCGAGACGGTGTTATTTGGCCTTATAGAACTTATTCTCCAAAAAACCAGGAGGTGCGTTGCATGAATTTTTGTTCTTTCATCGGCGTGGAATTGAAGAAGATACGCCGGTCCAAAATCCTGCTGATTTTGTTGATTCCAGTTATCGTTATGTGGATTCCCAGTATTGTAAATTCCCAGATGATTTTTGATACACGAGGGATCTCGATCACGCCGGAAAACAATTTCTTTATCCAAGGCTTTATGGGGATGGTCTGGTTCATGATTCCTGCATCCCTGGTTGTCTGTACCGTGTTGCTAACCCAAACCGAACGGTCCAACAAAGGGATTCTGAAAATGCTGTCTCTGCCGGTAAATACTACAAAGCTGTGCCTTGCCAAATTTACAGTGCTGGTACTGCTGTCTTTGGTTCAGATGGCAATGGCGATTGGTGCATATTACATCAGTGCGGCAATCGCTTCTCAACTGCTGGGTTACCACTTGATGCTGGAACCGCTTTATACCTGCCGGGTTGTTTTCGGCATTTACGCCGGGGCAATCCCTATGGCGGCGGTATTCTGGATGATCGCCAACCTTATCCAGACTCCGGTTTTTTCCGTGGGGATTGGGCTTGCTTCCATTGTACCATCCGTCTTGATGATCAACACTAAAATTTGGTTTGCCTATCCCATGAGCTATCCGTTTTATTTACTAATGGTAGAATACGGAAAAGCCGCCGAAGGGGTTTACGAAACGCAAATCGCCTGGCTGCCCTGGTTACCGGTAGCCTTTGGAATTACTGTAGCCGCGCTTGCCGTCGCCTGTGTGCGGTTCGGTGCGGCTGAAAGGAGAGCATAACAATGAAGAATAAGATTTGTACGACTATAGCCACGCTTATGCTGTTTATCCCGTGGACGATTTTTCCTTTACGTACTTTTGATTGGGCACTGGAATCTCCGGTGGCAGAGATCATGGTTTACAGCTACGCCGCGTTTATGATTTTTTCCGGCGTTTTTTCCATCTTATCCTACACCAGGGGAAAAGTAAAAAACAAATGGATGCAATTCTGCACGGTTATCAATGGAATCTATGCGGTCGGCGCCGTTGCGATTGTAGCTATGGGTATTTCCAATTCGTTTTAATCGCAAGGCAATCAGAATGGAACCGGTAACGAAAGGCACAGCTTGATAACCCCCTTAACTTCTTTGAAGCCGAACGACATCCATCTCTGCACCAGCTCAGAGTAGATGTGTAAGCGTTTACCTTTGGAGGGCCGGTCGAAATCGTACCGGGATAGTACAACACCCCATCTGTGAAACGGCAAGATATCCAAAATCACGAATGGGGTGTTGTCTTACGCAAAAATAAGCATTCGGAATCAAGAAAACGTAATTGTCAGGGAAACAAAGGGCACAAAGCAAAAGCTGCCTAAAAAAGTTTCAGTAGATCCACGGGCAGAAAAGCGGCGGCGACCTGTTTTTATCGTATTTCCGGCTACAGAACCTACCATTTTTTCATCCATCTAAAAGAAAAAGGCCACCTTTCGGTGGCCTTTTGGAGCACTTTAGATCGGCTTGTTACCACAGCCGATGCTGTTCGGACACTATGTTGCAGAAAGCTAAATTACTTAACCTCAACTTCAGCGCCAGCTTCCGTCAGCTTGGTCTTCAAAGCTTCCGCATCGTCCTTGGAGATGCCTTCCTTGACAG
>CAMMKL010000028.1 GCA_946497265.1 uncultured Clostridia bacterium
CGGGGGGGGCCGATGCCCCAGCGGATCCACCTTCATTTTCTCCACCGATCCTGCCCAGCCCCCTCCAGGCAATGATAACAGATGTCTCATCGATCACCCCGACCGTCCGATCGATCGCATCACGCATTTGGTGGATAACGCCTTGAAATAATCTGTTGGACATGGTACTTTCCCTCGCTTTTTATAAAAATCGTTCAGTCGGCTCTATTGTACACAGTTCTATTTTACATAAATAGTTACAATTTTGCAACCTTTCCCGCAAATAAAAATGAAATTTACAGAAATAAGGCATGGTATTTTACAAAAAATTCATACTTTTTACATAAATTGGTGAAACTTTGTTCTCTTTATTGTTGCATGTAAGAGAGGGGGAATGAAAAACAGGGCCGCCTATCAGGACGGCCCTGTAAAAATCGCACTTAATTTAGTTGAGGATAGCCTTTTCGGTTTCCTTATCGAATAGATGCATTTTGTTCATATCAAAGGCAACCTTGATCTTGTCATTGGGCTTCGCCTTAGAGGTCGGCTCAACACGGGCGGTTACCGCATTGCCTTCAAAGTTCAGGTACAGATAAATCTCCGCGCCCATCAATTCGGTTACTTCTACCGTTGCGTCAACCTGAGAATCCGGGTTCGCATCAAGCACTTCAGGCTCGTCATGCACATCTTCCGGACGGATACCGAAGGAAACTTCCTTGCCGATGTAATCCTTCAGCACATCGCCTACGTTCTTGGCGGCCGGAATCTTTACGTCGTACTTTGCAATGTTCAAATAATAATCGGAACCCTTCTTCACAACGGTTGCGTTGATAAAGTTCATTTGCGGGGAACCCATGAAGCCGGCTACGAACTCATTGCAGGGATAATCATACAGATTTTGGGGAGTATCTACCTGCTGGATGAAACCATCTTTCATAACAACGATGCGGTCGCCCATTGTCATAGCTTCCGTCTGGTCATGGGTAACGTAAATAAAGGTGGTACCCAATCTCTTATGCAGTTTGGAGATTTCCGTTCTCATCTGCGCGCGGAGCTTCGCATCCAAGTTGGACAGCGGCTCGTCAAGTAGGAAGACCTTCGGGTCACGGACAATAGCGCGCCCCAGGGCAACACGCTGTCTCTGGCCACCGGAGAGGGCCTTCGGTTTGCGGTCGAGCAGATGGGAAATATCAAGAATTCTTGCGGCTTCTTCCACGCGGCGCTTGATTTCATCCTTCGGGGTTTTGCGCAGCTTCAGACCGAACGCCATGTTGTCAAACACGGTCATGTGAGGATACAGAGCGTAGTTCTGGAACACCATCGCAATGTCGCGGTCTTTCGGAGCAACATCATTAGCCAGTACATCACCTATGTACAGTTCGCCTTCGCTGATTTCTTCCAGACCGGCAATCATACGAAGGGTGGTGGATTTACCGCAGCCGGAAGGACCAACCAGAATGATAAATTCCTTGTCGGCGATATCCAGATTGAAGTCGGTAACCGCTGTTACGCCGCCGGAATAAATCTTATAAACGCCTTTTAATGTTACTTGAGCCATAATTAACCTCCTGCATTGTTAGTGCTTATAGCACTTAAACTGCTTTTTCTTACGTTATTAATGATATCAGATTTTGGTTTTAAATAACAGTCGTGTTTTGCCTAAAGATTAATTGGATACTTTATGAAAAGTTTACAGAACCCAAAATTGACCGGTTTTTTTCAGGGATTTTGCTTAAAGAACACTGCACGCCGCTCTTCCTCGCTCATTTCCCGGCATTCTCCAGGTTTTAATTTCTCATCAAGAACCAATCCGCCAATTTTTACTCGTTTTAATTGTAAGACCTTACAGCCCACTGCCAAAAACATTTTTTTAATCTGGTGGAATTTCCCTTCGCAGATACGCACCTGTACCTTTGGGGTTTCCCCCGCGCAAAGCACGGTAAGCTCGGCCGGAAGGCAGGAGGTACCATCCTGAAAACGGATACCTTCCCGGAATAGCGCTATTTCCCGCTCACCTATGGGCGCGCTCACCTGCGCTTCATACAGCTTGTACACCGCACTTTTGGGGGATAGCATCCGATGGGCAAAATCCCCGTCGTCGGTAATGATCAAAAGGCCTTCGGTGTCCCGATCCAAACGGCCGGCAGGGAACAGCCCCCGCCGGAACAGGCTTTCGGGCACCAAATCAATTACCGTGCGCATCCTCGTGTCGTTGCTGGCGGACACAACCCCGCCGGGCTTGTTCATCATTAAATAAACATGCCGTTTAAAATGAAGCAGCTCCCCTCCGATTTCAATCTTATCCGTTTCCGGATCGGCTTTTAATTCCGGCTTTTTTGCAACCTCCCCGTTTAACCGTACCCGGCCTCTTTTTATCAGGGCACGTACCTCGCTGCGGCTCCCCACCGACTGCGAGGCCAGTATTTTATCCAGCCGTTGCATTGGCATAAGGAATCCTCCCCTTTCGTGGTTGGGGCATACCACTTTTCATTTTTATGATACGTATTTTTTTACCGTCTGTCAATCGGTATACGGGTTGCTTTTTCTTATTTAAAAATACCGTTCCATTGTTTTTAACCTTGTTTTTCAGTACTTTTTACCATTTGCACTCCCTCGTTTCTACGCGGGATGCTACGCACCAAGAGCAGGCCGCTAATATACACCCTCAAGAGTGAAGGTTGCATACATTGCCGGGAGTTACTTTTATGTTATGCCTGCTGCTCACCGCCCGAACAAAGGCTTCCGCCTGATAAGCGGTTACCCTTAACCCTACGCTTAGAAAATCATATATTTTGTACGCAAGTCTTTTCAAAAGGAAAAGGCCGGCGAATCTTTATACCACCGGCCGCTGCTTTTAATCCACAGGGGCTTCCGGCATTTCAGGGTCCGGAGCCAGGGTTTCGCGCTCCGTCGAACTTTCCACTGCTACCGAAGAGGTCTCCTCCGGTACGCTTTGCACCTCAGAACTTGAAGGTAACCCGCTGGATTCCGTTGCCGGCTGGGAGGAAGGCTGCTCCAACATCCCCTTTTCATAGACAAAGCCATGCAGGAAACCATCCATCTGCACTGAACAAATATCTCCGCCAATTACACGGTCGTTTAATATAAGTAGGTTAGCGCGTACCGTCTTTTCCGCTCCGGGATAATTTGTAATCTCATAAGTCCAGCGTTTGCAGGTCTTGCCGGCGTATTTGCTCAGATCCAAGCCCTGTGCGATCTGGATGTTGTTGTACTCCCGGTAAGTATCGTTAAAATCCACCGGTATCATTACTTCTGTGATTTCCACAGGCTCCGGCGACGTTTCCCAACCGAATTGGGCGAGGAAATCAATGCGGGAGGCGTTGTCGGTCACCACTAGGTTATATTCCCCTATCGCACAGGTGGCTGTCGTATCGTCGCCGCCCTTGTTCAATACAAGGAAACAGCCTGCCACTAAAATGACGACAATCGCCACTGCGGCCCATATTTTTTTCTTGGATGCTTTCAGCGATACTATAAACACAGCCCATTCCCCCTTCAAGATACTTTATTTATATGAAGGGGAACCAGATGTTATGCCTGCCCGTCGGTCAATTCCCAAGCAATGCGGATTTTGAAAGGACTCCACTAAATTATTCCTTATTTTCGCCTTCTTTGTGGTCAAGGGCATATTTGCAGCATTTCAGCACGACAAGATTAAACGAAACACCGGCTTCTTTTGCCGTCTTCCACAATTCTTCATACAGCTTTTCCGTAAAGCGGATTGTCCTAGTAATGCGGGCATTTTTAAATTCGTTCGAAACCTGAAAGATAATGATCAACCTCCTGGTACACACGGCCTTTTCTCACTCCACATGTGCGGCGGACCAATTCCCACCGAATGTAAACCTGAAAGCCTTACGCAATGAAAATTTAGGGAATCTTCCCGCAGGCCCGCCCTTCGAGGAGTCCCCGGCATACTGGTTTAGAGAAGGCCCGCAGTGCGCCTAAGGTTTATATGAAATCGACAACTCATATTATACCATGAATTTAAAATATTCAAAAGCAATTTTATGAAATCGGAATAAACAATAAGGCCAAAGATAAGAAAACCTTATCTTCGGCCCCATTACACATCAATCGGCTCTTAAATAAATAAAACGTTTTCTTGCTCTGCCACAAACGTAAACTCCGCACCATTTTGGGAAAGCAGCTTTGCGCCCTCCGTCTTCGGGGGTTGCTCTGTCCCCAGAAGCAAGCGGACCGTCCGGCCCTGTTTGCAAAGAACCTTTAACCCGCCTGCCGGTAGGCTGTCCACCAGCAAAGTGTCGAACTGCGGGGCGGATGAAACAAACACGCCGTCCTTGAATGCCCCGTTTACGCAGACCCCTTCTGCATCGACATAGCCGCTTACCTTATCCCATAGATCAGCCGCACGGCACAGGAAATAGTTGCCGCTCATCGAGTAGGTCTTTTGAACCATCTGCATACCGAGATAGGTAGTGGTGGGACGTAAATCCGGAAAATCTCCGTACTCAAAATAATCTTCGTGGCATATTACCTGACCGTGCGGGGTGCCGGGGATCATATCCGGGGTATAGCAGGTAGGCATGCCGCCCTTTTCATCAATGCGGCAAATGTTGGTCAAAAATCCCGCATAGGCCTCCTTTAACAGCCGGACGTCGGCAGTACACAAGGCCATCAGGGCTTTGGCTTCCGCCAACCAGATCGTCCAGCCGTGTCCCGCATTAATGGAGGGGCCCCAGTCCCGGCTTTCATACTGCGTTTCCCAAAAGCGGGTAGAGGAGCCAAACATCCGGCAATCCGTGCCGTAAAGCTCCAGCATGCTATGCGCATCCAGGATCTTTTTCGCCATTTCCAAGTATTCCGGCTTTTGCGACAACCGGCGGTAGGCGAGCAACAGGGTCACCACCGAGCAGGTCATGGAGCCGTCTTCGGTACACGGTTCCCCCTCGGTCGGAAAATCGAGGCCGCGTTTGCATACATAATCTGCCAGGCGTTCCGCCGCGTCATACAGTACGCGGGAAACCTCTTCTTCTTTGCCTTTCAGGGCATCCGCCGCACGCAGCAGGCCGTCCATCGGTACCATAACGGTGCAGTAATCCACCCGTTCCCCGCCTTCGTCGTTCTGGCAGACGATCATACCGTTTTCATCCATGTGTTCCGCCACAAAGTGGCGGGCAAGGGCGGAAAGCTCGGGTAGGATTTCTTTATCCCCCGTGAGCCGATAATAATCGGAAAATTGCTGCAGCAGACAGGCTTCGTGCTGAGGATAGTTGATTTCCCGGTACAGATGGTAGGGGCCGAATTTGCGCCCACGGAACTCCGCCGGTTTTTTATACAAGGTATTGGGGTAAGGGTGGTCTTCATGGCCGCGATTGAGCGCCCAATGATACAGATATCGGCGCACCGATTCCAGAAGCTCCTGCTTTTCTCCAAAAAGCTGGCAGTTTTTAATCATGGCCCAGGCTCCATACCCTCCGAATTCCCCCGTCAGGCAGGAAAGCAGCTTGTCCGGGTCGCCAAACGGGGCGCCTTCGAAGGTTTCACCGCCGTTTGGGGAAAGGGTATCTTTCCAAATAACACGGGAGAAAGCGCCGCATTCGTGCTGAAAGTAGTCTTTGTAAAAATGGTTTACCTTATCGTAAACGCTTTCCCATTCCTGCACGCAGAGCAGGCGGCTTATGTGCTCCCGTCCGGAGCGGGAAACGGTTTTTACCTCATAGACGCCCGGGGTCCTTAGGGGAACGCCGCCGTTTTGCAATGTACAGGCAAGCCCCTCGGGATCGGTCACGGTTACGCTATCCATCTTGCCCAGAATTTTAAGCGGGATATACGCTCCGCACGGCCCTCCTGAAAGTGGATAAGCGGCAATGGCCACCCCCAGCAGGGCGGCGATTTTGTCCAGACACGACTGGATACTATCCCCAAATGCAAAACGGATACACAGGCTGTCCACCGTCTTTAAACGCGGCCGCCCGCCCGTAACCACGTCGTCTGCCTGGCTAAGCACCTGAAACCCCTGCATCCGGTGGCCCTCATAGCTGTATTTAATTCTCCATGCGGCGAATCCGCCGTCAATGCCCAAAGCAAGGTATCGTTTGTCCGCGGTGGAAAAAACAAAATAAGCATAGTTGTAAGCAGGGTCGGTATAAATCACCGTAGGCATGCATTGCTGCCGCCAATTGCTGCCGGTCTTCTGGTCGAGCAGATTAAAATCAAGCTCCACACCCATTCTTGGACCGCAGCCAGGGCGGGTTTTATAAATGAGGGTAAAACCCTCCTCTCCCAGTTCATAGCGCAAGGTTGTCGCGCCGGAAGCGGAAACAAATTCCGCGTCGTCTTCGCCCGCACGATTACGGGTTAGGGGCAATAGATTCTCCTGTTCTTGTGTGCCGTTTAGAAAAGGCGCGCCAAAGCTCCAGCCCTCGCCTTGCGCTACCCAGTTCGCGCCGGGGTTCTGCGTGTCAAAAAAGCCCGTCACACGACCGGTCTTATCGTCCAGTTTAAGGGTATACCCCTTTCGTTTTATTTCCATTTCCGCCATTTTACAAAAACCTCCATCCCAATTTAACGGTAACTCCAATCATAAAGTCTCCTTTGAAAAGCTTACTTATACAAACGAACGCGCCCTCTAGTGACAATGAATCAATGACTCGCATCATGCCATGTTACTTTCGGTTGCCTATGTACTGCCATAACATCCTACTATTCGCCCACATTTTAAAACTAATTAATCTTTCAGCCCCAACAGCCGCATCGCGTTGCGGTAATAAATCTTTTCCCGCTCTCCGTCGGTCAGGGGAGCTTCCTCCAGGAAACGAAGCTCGTCGCAGGAACGGCTCCAGGGGCAATCGCTGCCGAACAGCACCCGGTCAGCTCCGTGTTTTTTGATCAACCGGGCAAACTGCTCCGGCGAGCAATAGTGCGAAGACATTGCGGTATCAATATAAAGGTCGGTTCCGGCCAGGAATTCCTCTACCTCGTCGTACCGGTTCATACCACCCATATGGGCGCCGATGACCGTCAGCTTCGGAAACTGCCTGACCATACGGGCCACCGCTTCAGACGGGGCGTGCACCTTATCTGGAGAAAGCGGGTCCCATCCGGTATGAAAGAGGATAGGCAAGCCCAAAGCGGCCGCCGCATCGTATATGGGGAACATCCGCTGCTCATCAATGCAGAAACCTTGATAATCGGGGTGCAGCTTGATGCCGTAAAGCCCCAGCTTCCTGATCCGCTCCACTTCTTCCAATGCGTCGGGTGCATCCGGATGGATGGTGCCGAAGCAATGGTAAAATTCCCCTTGTACCGAAGCCGCCCAATCGTTGACTGTTTTCTGCTGGGATGGTTTGGTCGCAATGTGCATAACGGCCGCCCCGGTTACCCCCCATTCCTTAAGCTGCCTTTCGGTGCCCGCCGCAGTCCCGTCGGCGTAGTAAGGGGATTTACAAATCTGCGAGAGATTGTGAAGCGCCTTGGGCGCCAGTTTATCGGGAAAAATATGCACATGCATGTCAAAAAGCATTCCGTATTACACCCTTTCCTCTTTTGAATACAGATCGCCGCTGTTCTTCCGATTGCAGCTTGATCCAGAATGCATTATAGCACCATATCTTTTTCCGGCACAATAGGCATTTTATGACGTTTATCGTTTGCACCGGATAAAGCTGCCGAAATGCCCGTATCATTTTAGGTTTCCCCCATAAAAACAGGGAACCGAACGGATCCGGTTCCCTGTACTTTTAGCATAGGGTAATTTGTTAAATAAGCAAGAAACGATATCCGTGCTGTACAGGTCGGGAACGCGCCGGCAGACGGCCACGGCGTTATTACGGGCTTGCCCCTCTCTTTCCGGAAAAAAGAACATCATGAAGATGCGGCAAAAGCAACCGATATCCCTTTTATCAAACTGCCCCTTCCCTTTTTGATGTTACGCTCGTCTTTTGCATTTGTTTTATCGATTGCGCCGTCTGATTAGGAAATCAAAGAGTTCCCATCCATATTAGCCTCTTGATAATCCGAAAAATCGGGGAACTCAATCGTTACCGGCTGTCCCGGATTATTAACGGTAAATACCACCTTTGCCGTATAGTTCGCCGCCGCGCCATCTATTTCCGAAGCCATTTCCATATTAAGCTCCTGAGAGGAAAGGTAACCATCTTTGTTCACCGTAAAGCTGCCGTCGATTTTGGTAATCTTCGCTTCCATGCCGCTCCCCGCCATCGATTCATTCATAGCGCCCAGCAGGCTGTCCGTCAGTTCTCCTACTTTTTCCGGGTCGCCGACAAACGCGTATTTGACGCCGTCCTGTGTGACTTCACCCTCTTTGATTTCCTTGAAAAACTCCTTGGTAAACGTCTGCATGCTTCCGTCCATTTGAAGCGAGTCGGCTTCCGCCTCGCCTTTTATTTTTTGTCCGAACATTTCGGTATACATGTAGCCGTCCTTGTAATACATGGGGATTTCCATGGTGATCCCTTGCATCTGATACTTCAAATTAATAGCCATCTCCGGGTTTTCACCCTGATAGGCGCACTTCGCGGTTGCATCTACAGTTGCCTGTATGTCTTGGCCGTCCGCCGTCCCCGCGATATCCATCGCAATTGTCAGATCCCTATCTTTTAATCCCGCCGTTTTTTGCGCAGCCGTTTCATAGGCAAGCTGTGGGTCTTGCTGTTGGGACTGCGCGCAGGATGCAAACGCAAACAGCGTCATAACCGACAATAATACCGTAATGATTTTTTTCATAATGCTCTCTCCATTTCCTCAATTTGTTCTTCTAAGATTTCAGACTTTTCCGATTTGATCTCCTTTGTATTTCTTTTAAAGAAGCCAACTACGGCAAGTGTAACACGGCTTTGTCCATAAAAAGGAATATACGGCCCCCTTTCCGCTGAACTTGCATATTTCAAAATAACTTGATCCACCTCCTCCCTTGGGTAAGTCTTTCCGGGATTTTCCTGGATTTGCTGTTTTTGTCGCAGTACGTTCCCGCCACCGCCGGAATTCATCCCGCGGTAAAAAGGGAAAAGCTAAAATGGATATTTCTTTGTATGTCATCTATAGGTTGTTCCTTATGGTATATGGGCAACAATGTACAATGATAATTATATAACCGATTTTTATAAATCGCAACATTCATTTAAGCATTCCGATCAGCATAAAAACAAGAAGGAAAAAAGATACTTTTTAAGGCAATCATATAAAAATTGGCCCACCTGTTTAAAGGCGGGCCAATTTTGAAAGCTTATGTAAATTATTCCGCTTCTTCCGATTGCGCTTCTTCAATTACCTTCTGCGCTACTGGGGAGGGTGCTTCTTCATAACGCTCAAAATCAAAGGTAAAGCTGCCGCGGCCCTGGGTTGCCTGACGGATGAAAATGGCAAAATCACCCATCTCCGCCATAGGAACCTCGGCCTCTACCACCTGCATGCCGTCCTCGCCGGGATTCATCCCCATCACACGGCCGCGCCGTTTGTTGATTTCTCCCATCACGTCGCCCATATTGGCGTCCGGCACAGTAGCTTTCAAGCTCCCGATGGGCTCCAGCAGCACGGGCTTTGCGTTTGGCATGCCGTTTTTATAGGCAATGGCAGCCGCCATCTTAAACGCCATTTCCGAAGAATCCACCGGATGGTAAGAGCCGTCGTACAGCGTAGCCTTCAGGCCAACCACCGGGTACCCGGCCAAGGGGCCTTTCTGGATGCATTCGCGCAGTCCCTTTTCCACTGCCGGGAAGAAGCCCTTGGGCACCGAACCGCCCACCACGCGCTCGCCAAACTCAAGGCCTTCGCTCTCGCAGGGCTCGAACTCAATCCAAACGTCGCCGAATTGGCCGTGACCGCCCGTCTGTTTCTTATGGCGGCCCTGCACCTGCACCTTTTTGGGGATGGTTTCCCGGTAAGCGATGCGCGGCTTGGAAAGGGTCACTTCCACGCCGAATTTGCTCTTTAATTTAGAAACGATTACATCCAAATGCTGTTCGCCCAAACCGGAAACGATCATCTGATGGGTTTCGTGATTGGTTTCAAACCGGATCGTGGGGTCTTCCTCCACTAAGCGGAACAAGCCCTGCGCCACCTTGTCTTCCTCGCCCTTCTTCTTGGGGGAAATGGCCATCGAGAGGCAGGGGCGGGGATAGTCGATACCGTCGAGCGTAACCTTTCGTACCGGCGAGCAGAGGGTGTCGCCCGTGTTGGTGTTTTGCAGTTTGGGCGCCGCGCCGATGTCTCCGGCCACAATTGCACCCGCGTCCTCCTGCTTCTTGCCTCGCACAGTGAGCACCTTGGTGATGCGTTCGGTATTTCCGGTGCGCATGTTGATCAAGGGCGTTTCCGGAGAAACCTTTCCAGAAATCACCTTAAAGTAGGAAAGCTTGCCTACAAAGGGATCCGCGACCGTTTTAAAGACAATTGCTGCGGGCGCCGCATCTTCATTGACCGAAAGCTCTACCGGGTTGCCGTCGGTATCCATCGCCAGCTCGCCCGCCTTGTCTGCGGCGCAGGGCAGCAGCCACGCAAGGCCGTTTAAAAGCTGATCCACGCCAAAGGTAGTCTGGGCATCGCCGCAGAACACCGGGCTGATGGAACCGTCCTTAACGCCCTGGCTTACGCCAAGGATGATCTCTTCGGGGGTAAAATCTTCGCCGGAGAAGTACTTTTCAAACATCTCGTCACTGGTTTCAGCAACTGCTTCGTAAATCGCGGTGCGCAGGCCGTCCAGGCGCGTCCCCATGTCGGGCATGGGAACCTCGCTTACCTTGCCGCCTTCATAGGAATAGGCTTTGTATTCCAATATATTTACATAGCAGTTAGCCTTACCGTCCACAATAAACGGCACCACCACCGGACAGACCGAAGGGCCAAAGCTGGCCTTGAGGTTTTCAAACACACGGTAAAAACGCGCGCTTTCATCGCACAGGCCGTTTACAAAGAACACTTTGGAAAGCCCGGCTTTGTTCGCAAGCTTGACCACTTTTTCCGTACCTACCGCCACGCCGGATTTTCCGGAAACCGTAATCAGCACCGAATCCGCGGCGCGGATCCCTTCGCACACGCCGCCTTCAAAATCGAAGAGGCCGGGGGTGTCGATCAAATTGATCTTGCGGTTTTTCCATTCAATGGGAGCCACCGCCGCCGAGACCGAAGCCTGGCGTTTGATCTCCTCAGGGTCGAAGTCGCAGACGGTGTTGCCGTCGGTTACTTTTCCCAACCGGTCGGACGCTTTGGAAAGATACAGCATGGCTTCCGCCAAAGAGGTCTTGCCGGAACCGCTGTGGCCCGCCAAGGCCACATTCAAGATGTTTTTTGCATTATATTGTTTCAATCTGGGTGAGCTCCTTTCGTTTGCCTGCGGTCTGCCGCAAAAAAGCAATTAATAAGTCAAATGGTACAACTGGATTGAGATTTACCTGTTAATTATAGCTCATATGCACAGCAATTGCAACCAAATTCCACCAATAAAAAAAATTCGCTCCAAATGTCAATAACATTTGGAGCCGGTTGTGCACTCTGTATAAAGTTTGTAAAATTTGCATAAACAATAAATGAACAGATCATCCATTTTCGGCATCCTGATAAGCCTGCAAGGTTTGCAGAAATTTGCGGCCAAAACGGTCCAGTTTGTAGGCGCCCACGCCGCTTACCGCTTTCATTTCTTCCAGGCTGCGCGGCCTTTTGCGACACATATCCCGCAGGGTGGCGTCGCTGAAAATCAAATAGGCAGGCACCTTAGCCGTGGCGGAAAGCTCCCGGCGCGTCTGTTTCAGCGCGGCAAGCAAACCCTCGTCCACCGGAAGTTCCATTGTTTTTGCTGCCGGCCGGTTTGATTGGGGGGAAAACCCTGCCGAAGGAAAGCGCCCTTCCTCCCGGATGTGCAGGCAGTTGCTGCAATTACCGCATTCAAACGGCGCCTGTTCACCAAAGTAACGCAGCAGAAAACGCCTGAAACAAGTGGAAAGGGTAGCGTAAAAGGTCATCTGCTTGAGTTTTTCATACTCTCGTTCCCGCAGGGTTTCCCGTTGTTCACCGGAAAGCTCGGGGCTGTCTTCCAGCCCTTTGTCAATCAAAAAGCGGCACAGGCGTACGTCCATAGGGGCGTACAGCAGCACGCAATCCGCCTGTTCCCCGTCGCGACCGGCGCGGCCGGCCTCCTGATAATACTGCTCCAGATTCATCGGCATATTGTAGTGGATCACAAAAGAAACGTTTGATTTGTCGATCCCCATTCCGAATGCGTTGGTTGCCACCATGACGCGGCAGCGGTCGTACAAAAAATCATCCTGGTTTTTTTGCCGTTCGCCGTCCGGCAATCCGGCATGGTAGGGCGCTGCCTGTACGCCATTTTCCAAAAGCTCCTTACATAGCTCGTCCACCCCTTTTCGAGTCATGCAATAGACAATCCCCGACCGGCCCGCATGCTTTTTTACATAAGAAACTACGTATGCGCTTTTGTCTTGCGGGCGTTCCACCCGGAAACAAAGGTTCTTGCGGTCGAACCCCGTGGTGATACAATAGGGATCTTGCAGGCGAAGCTCGTGGAGGATATCCTCCTTTACCTGTTTCGTCGCGGTAGCTGTAAAGGCGGCCACTACCGGGCGACGGGGAAGCTGTTTGATAAATTCCGCCACGCGGGTGTAACTGGGACGGAAATCATGCCCCCATTGGGAAATGCAGTGGGCCTCGTCCACCGCCACCATGGAAATCTCGGCCTGCAAAGCAAACTCCTGGAACACATCCATAAACAGGCGTTCCGGCGCCACATAGATCACCTTGTACATCCCGGCCCTGGCGTTCTGCATGGCAAGCAAATGCTGGCGCGGGGTTAGGGAGCTGTTCAGATACGCCGCGCGCACACCCGCCTGATTGAGCGCGCCTACCTGATCTTTCATCAGAGAAATCAAGGGGGAAACCACAAGCGTAATACCTTGCATGGCGATAGCCGGCACCTGGTAGCAGATGGATTTTCCCGACCCGGTGGGCATCACGGCAAGGGCGTCGCGCCCGCTCAAAATGGAGCGGACCAGCTCTTCCTGCCCCGGCCGGAACGAAGAGTAGCCGTAGTATTGCTGTAAGATTTCGTAAATATCACTCATCAAAAAATTCCCCCAAACCCTTCTTATCTGCTACCAGTATAGCACATTTGGAAGGAACCGGGGGTGTTTTGTTTTTATGGGAGAGGCAAACGGCAAGGGCAAAAGGAATCTAATGTGTGGCTTTTGATCAGATCATCGGAGAAAATTAGTGATATAATATAAAATACAATCTGTTTCTTTGTGTATTACACCAGTTGTCAAATGCACTCAAAGCCTTTATACTTAGGAACGACATAGTTTTAAATACGATGCAGAGGAAGAGTAGGAGTAAGGAATCCTTCAGAGAGCTGTTGGCTGGTGGGAAACAGCGGTGGAATTGCTTTGAACTGGCCTTGAAGTAGCACGCTGAAAAAAAATCTGAGTAGGCGGAGCCGGAGCCTGACCGTTACAGCAGGAGGATATAAGGCGTTCTGCCCGTATCCGGTAATGAGTGCGCGCCTTTCGGGGCGCGAATTAGAGTGGTACCACGGGAACTTTCAAGTTCTTCGTCTCTAAGGAAAGAGATGAAGGGCTTTTTTTATTGCCTTTCATCCAAATACACCGTCATAATAAGAAAGGAAGCATGCCCTATGAAAAACACAAACAAGTACATCCGCCAATATTTTATGCCCCCTGTACCCTGCCTGAAATGGACACAGAAGGAATATATCGACAAGGCACCCATCTGGTGCAGCGTCGATCTGCGTGACGGCAACCAGTCTTTGATCGTGCCGATGAGTCTGGAAGAAAAGCTGGAGTTTTTTCAGTTCCTGGTAAAGCTTGGATTTAAGGAAATCGAGGTGGGCTTCCCCGCCGCATCCGAGACCGAATATGAATTTTTACGCACCCTGATTGAACAGGATTTAATCCCCGACGACGTCACCGTGCAGGTGCTCACCCAATCCCGCGAGCACATCATCCGCAAAACCTTTGAAGCCCTCAAGGGTGCCAAACGCGCCATCGTCCACCTGTACAACTCCACGTCGGTCGCACAGCGCGAGCAAGTGTTCAAAAAGAGCAAGCAGGAAATCATCGACATCGCGGTTTTCGGCGCGAAAATGTTCAACCAGATTGCGGAAGAAATGGATTGCCATTATCAATATGTATATTCCCCCGAAAGTTTTACCCGCACCGAGATGGAATTCG
>CAMMKL010000029.1 GCA_946497265.1 uncultured Clostridia bacterium
GCAGTAAATCCCAGAATGCATCCCAATTTTGCCCATAAAAATCCGGGAAATCAAATGCCTATTTGATCCTCTGATGAATTTCCCACCAGTATTTGCAACCCGTTAAATCCAGGGTAACCACTTTTTTCTCTTCCATTGTTCGCAGCCTCCTTTAAATAACTTCATAAAAGGTTTCGTAGCGGTCATAGGTGATGTCAGCAAGCTGACGTTAAATCACATAAGGCGATGATGTTTCTCTTTGATTATCATATCCGCTCAAACCGAATTCTCTTCGGATTTTGCGGTAAATGCTAATCTATCATTTTTCTCCTAAATAACGTCCTTCTCAGTTGATAATTTTATAATCAAAATATCGTTCAAACCGGCTCTGCCATCTCATAAAATTATCATAGTATACTTTGTTTTCTTCCAGTAAATCTACAATCATCTTACCACTGGATTCTAATTTCTTTGGAAGCTTGGTAAGGCCATATACCATTACCACCGTATTTTCCCTTGGTTCATTCAGCAGATCCCAAAATGCGTCCCAGTTCTCCCCATAAAAATCGGAGAAATCAAAGGCCTGTTTGATCCTCTGGTGAATTTCCCCCAGATATTTGCAGCCCGTTAAATCCAGAGTAACCACTTTCTTCTCTTCCATTTTTTATTCCTCCATTCTTCTCATCTTTTGTAAGCGGTAAGCCTCTCTGCATTTTACAACCGTTTCCTACTCGTGGCATGGAACAACCGTTAACTGCGTATTTCCAATTCCACATATTCCTCGTCCTTAGCGCAATACTCTTTAAATTCCTGCAAAATTTCGTTGATCATTTGTGCGCTTGGCCCCAGCTCCTGCGGCAGTGTGTTCTCTCCCTGGACGATTATTTTATTTGCATCACATTCTGTACGCAGTAAATCCCAGAATGCATCCCAATTTTGCCCATAAAAATCCGGGAAATCAAAGGCCTGTTTGATCCTCTGGTGCACTTCCCACCAGTATTTGCAGCCCGTTAAATCCAGGGTAACCACTTTTTTCTCTTCCATTTTTTATTCCTCCATTTTCATCTTTTGTAACGGTAAGCCTCTCTGCGTTTTACAACCGTTTCCTACTCGTAGCATGGAACAACCGTTAACTGCGTATTTCCAATTCCACATATTCTCCGTCCTTAGCGCAATGCTCTTTAAATTCCTGCAAAATTTCGTTGATCATTTGTGCGCTTGGCCCCAGCTCCTGCGGCAGTGTGTTCTCTCCCTGGACAATAATTACATCTGCATCACACTCGCTCCAAAGGAGATCGTCAAACGCGCTCCAATTCTGCCCATAAAAATCTGGGAAATCAAAGGCCTGTTTGATCCTCTGGTGAATTTCCCACCAGTATTTGCAGCCGGTCAAGTCTAGGGTAACCACTTTTTTCTCTTCCATTGTTCGCAGCCTCCATTAAATAATTTCATAAAAGGTTCCGTAGTGGTCATAGGTGACAAACAGCAAGCCGTCGTTAGACCACAACAGGCGGTGGCGGTTTCGCCTTCCGCTGTAATAATTGATATCGGCCTCGTACCAAATCCGTCCAGGGATTTGTGGTAAATGATGGTCTTTATTCTGATAAATTCCTTTTGTTACCATTTTCCCTGGGGCAAACTTTGCCGGGGGTTTTCCTTTTCGCCATCCCAATTTCTTAAGTTCCTCTTCAGTAATATAATATTCCGGCAAAACGGCGTAGTACTTCATCCACCAGTCGGCGCCGTTTTTCCCGTCCTTTGTCCCATACCCGGCTTCCACCGCTTCCATCGGTCTAATCTCGCACCGGCAGTTTGGATGAAGCGGCGGTTCTTCCTCCGGTATCTCATCCATTGGATAGATTTTGCCGTGATGCGCCCGGCACTCCAAACAGGCTTTCAGATCCAGCAACGCAATCCAGTTCTTATACCGTAGGCTTTGCTGTGTGGGGGGATCGTAGGTATCCAACAACCCCTTTTCCAAGTACAGAAGCTCATACTCAGAGATGACATATCCATACATCTTTTTTACATACATGCTATCGCTCCCCATTTTGTGATAAGAATAAAAATTCTTTCACTCAATGGAACGAAACCGCAAAAAGTTGCTCTCTTTTATGCAACACAAGGAAATTGTTTATAAAATATTCACATTTTAAATGTTCCATCATAGTTATAATATAATATAAAATAAAATATTTTTTTATTATTGTACATCATGATAAGCAAAGAGTCAATCCGCTTGCCTTGGCTTGGGCGCATTATCTCCTTAGGTATGTGCACCCGGAAAACATACTCGTAATATAAAAAACCCGGCATGCCATAGCATGCCGGGTTGAGATAGCGTGTACCGAGCGTAAATGGTTAATACAGGCCGCTTAAAAGCCTTTGCCTATGTAACCATCCAAAAATCCACGAATGTGTAACTAAATTTATACTAAAATCTAAAATAAATAAAAGGATTATAAGACGAACTTAAAATAAATAGGATACACAGCAATAACAGGATCGCACAGAGTATATTCTTTACAAGCTCTGTAGCGGACGAATTCTTAAACTGAATTTTCTTGGCCCAAGGGAACATTGCGATAATCGCCAGCGGCAGAAAAATAATACCATTTAAAATTTCTGAGTTTTCCGTAACGACTGCGACCCAATCCGTAGGGGCAAATGAAAACATCATCTCCAGTGCAGACAACATTTGTGTAAAATCTACCAGATTGAAGATGACCCATCCTATTAAAACAAAAAAAGCGGTGTAAAGATAACGAATGATCTTTGGTAGTTTATGGAGGATCTTATGGAAACACTGTTTTTCAAGGATTAACAAAACACCGTAATACAAGCCCCAAATGATAAAATTCCACTGAGCCCCGTGCCAAAAGCCGGTTAAACACCAGACGATTAAAATATTGATAATATGCCGTATCTTCCCGACGCGGTTCCCTCCAAGCGGAATATAAATATAATCCCGGAACCAAGTGGAAAGCGAAATGTGCCATCGCCTCCAAAATTCTGTAATGGATAAAGAGGTATAGGGATAGTCGAAATTTTCAAGAAAGTGAAATCCAAATATTCTTCCCAAACCGATAGCCATATCACTGTAGCCGGAAAAATCAAAATAAATTTGTAAAGCATAGCTGATGGCGGCGATCCAATAAAAGAAACTACCGTATACTGATGCATTTCCTTCATAAATGATAACAGAAATATTGGCGACGGTGTTTGCAATCAGCACTTTCTTGGCAAGGCCTATAATGAATCTACGGGCCCCCTCTGTTATATCTTTCAACGACTCTTTCCGATGAAGGATTTCGTCTTCTATGGTTTGATAACGGACGATAGGCCCTGCGATGAGCTGGGGAAAAAAGCACACATAGAGAGTAAGATAAAAATAGTTCTTTTGAACCCGAACACTGTGCTTGTAAAGGTCAATCACATAGGATAAAATTTGGAAAGTATAAAAACTAATCCCAATCGGTAAAACCAAATGGGCAACGTTCAAATTTTTACCGAACAGTAACTCGATATTGTCTATCGTAAAATTCAGATACTTAAAGATAAATAGATTTGAAACTAAAAGAATACAGGTAATGATAAAAACCGCTTTTCTCAATCCCATAGATCCGGGCCGATCCAAACGATGGATCAACAATCCGCCGATATAAGCCACGAAAGACGCCAAAAGCATCAGTATAACAAACTTCGGTTCTCCCCAAGCATAAAAAAGAATAGATGCAATTAATAAAACGGTATTTCGATAAGTACGGTTTTTACAAATAAAGTAGAGCAGGATTGTAATTGGTAGAAATAAATACAAAAATGATAGGCTGCTAAAAACCATTTTTAATCCTCCAACATAAATTCTTCCATCACGAAATAATCAATATTTCCAATCAGCAACACTTTGGAAATGTTGTTTTCTTGGATGTATTGTCCAAGATGGAAATCCTGTCCCAAAAAAGCTTTATAGTTTCGCAGGTCGATAGAATGCGTTCGATGATAATGGGAAGCAACCAATTTTAATACCGCATTGTCATAGGATTCGCCGATCAGCAATATGTTTTCTTTTTCTGTATTGTGGGTATCGAAAATGATTTCTCCATCATCCCCGCCATAAAAATTTCCATAGGTAACGTCGGTACGGTTTCGATCCAAAAACGATTTCGCATCTCCATAGTCAGAAACTGGATTTTTGTTTATAGAAATCTCCATCTGGGGAAATTGAAATTGATACACAGTAAAATCCTCTGTAAACAGGCCATTCATATCCGGGGTTTTGGAGCCCGCAAACGATTGGCTCACCGTTACCGTATCAATAGGTTCCAGCGGTTGTTCATTGCAGCCTAAAAGCTCCAAGATTTGCCGATAAGCCCGATAAGACCCTTTGTAATTCCAATGATGGTCTGTTTTATAAAACCAGCTTTGATAATCTGCAAAGCTGTTGATCTCAAAGGCAGCCATGCGGTTTTGCGGCAGTTGGACATGTTCAAAAATATAATCGCTAAATGGAACGATTTCATTTGTTTCAAAATTAATATCCGTGTCTTTTTCAATGTAATAAATATAAAAGTCTGTTTCCGGATGCGATGAAATAATTCGATTGCAGTTTTCAATTCTTTTATCTAAAAGCGGCTGGCTCTTGCTAAAAGAACGGACACCGTAACAAATGTTACCGTTGAAGATCAAATGGGAGTTAAAATTAATATAACGATTGAGGTTTAATTTAAGCAGGGGTTGTAATAATGAATATTGGTACCCATTGGTAAAATCGTTATATGCTTTTTTCATTGTTTGTGAAAAAAGCACCTGATCAGCAAGCGCTGCCTCCCAATTGTCTTGGAAGGATGTATCCAGAATTGCAGAAATGGAAACCGGCTTAATTTTTTCAGCATACCTATTCTCATAATAATTAATTTCTTTTGGGAAAAATACTGTTTTTATCAATCCAATTGATAAAAATAAAAAGCATCCCATGAGAAAAACTAAGTTTACAATCTGTTTTTTCATTTTATTCCCCTCTTAAACTTACACGTGTGAACAAAGATGATCTTGAAAAAATATTCATTTCTAAAAACGCATGTTGATATCAAGTATATCTTATAATAAAAGATTATAAGATATTTGGTTGTAAATTTCGGCCATAATAGCATACAAAGCGTTTAAAATATCTGCAGGTTATGTCCTTCGGCCCCCGTCGTATGCAAGCCCGTCCTTTCTATATTAAGATTTTTTGACAAAATGTCAAGGCAATGCTTAAAATTTCCCCCTTTTTCTGCTGGAGTAAAGATGCCCCTCGTTTATGCTTGGAGTTATAGCCGAAATAGAAAACATATTCCCAGCGTCCAAAAAATCAGTATCGAGTAAAAAACTCGTAGCGATCCCTTTCGGACACTACGAGTTCCAATATAATCTTATATTTAATCTTTTGATAAATACCTTTTTATAAGAACGTTAACGGACTCCTGCACCGACATACAAAGCTATTTCCATGAACGCGTTTATATGCATTTTCGATTTTTATTTATTGAAAAATCATTTTTTATTGCATCATCATGGATATGACCAATTTATTGTAATAAGTAAGAATAGATTCCATAATCCAATCAGCGCCACGAAGCCCTACGAAGGGAAGATGGTTGGCCACCACAATTGTTTCTTTTGCTGGGAATCCAATCTGCAGTTTTGTGTTTGTTTCCGGTGTCTGGGACAGCGTTTCATCGTTCCCCAGCACCAGAGAATTGCTGCAACCCCGCAAAACGTCCAGTTTCTCTTTTTCCGGAAGAAACCGGCACCACTGCGGCACCTCTTCCATTCCCTTCGGGCTGTGGGTGAGGATTCCCTCCACTTTCATCCCAAGCTCTTCCTTCAGAAATTTCCCGATTCCGGAGACTTGCATTTCATTCCCTTCCACGACTGCATTCATCGGCAGCGGGGAACAGCGCAATTCGTTTTCCTTTTTTTTCGCCCATATAAGCTTTCTGCCAAATTCTTTTCGAAATGCCGGGTCCGGCTCTCTGCCGATTCCCTGTGCAATCTGAGCAATCCACTTTTCCGTTCCTTGGTACCCATAAGGGACCCCATAAAACCATCCGCCGCCCCCTTTTTCCTGAACCGCTTTGGCCGCTCGAATCCCTTCTTTTCTCATCACAATGGAACACTCCGCTTCCGTACAATGCCGGATAGAATCATAGCTGCAATCATAGGGCAGGATGCAGGCCGGTTCCAGACCAAAGGCTTCTTTTAATAGCCGGCAAATCTCTTCCACATCTGAACCGACGCGGTAGCTGTCATAACAGGCGCCGATCAAGTTAAACGTGCCCTCCCTTTTCTTTGCCGGAGGACAGGCAATCTCCTTTACCAAAGCTTCCAGTGCATCTGCAATCCCCAAACTGTAGTCACCCCTGAAGCCGCCGTGTTCAAAAGGAATGAGCCGGCTTTCCACCTGCCCTTCCAGCAAACGGCACAGGCCACGGATATCCGCCCCGATGACAGAGGTCAGTGAAGAGCCAATCACAAAAATGCACTTTGGCCGGTAAGTTTTGTCCACTTCCAGAATCGCCTGCTCCAGTCTGGAGGTATCCCCCATAATAATATCATTTTCATCCACATGGGTACAAAAAAAGTTTTTATGGATCTTGATCCCAAAATCCATGATTACCTCAGCCCCATAATGCGTGGTTCCTGCCGGTCCGTATTCAATGACGGCACAGTCTCTGACCGGGAGCACGCTCCAGACAATCCCCATCCGATCCGAAGGGATCGGAAAATGCCTGCATAAACTCATATCCCATTCTCCTTTATCTGTCTGCAGCGTTTCATTCCCTCCGCAAAACATTCCACCATATGTTCCGCTAATTCAAATCCCAGCATCTGCCCGGCTTTTGGTAAACCGATCCCTACAATCTGGTGCTGTAGCAGGATGTCCCGTTCTGCCGGCCCCAAATATAAATCAGGTTTGAGTAGCTCGTAGACTCCCGCCATAGCCGCAAGATTAGCCGACTGGGAAACATAGGGATTCATCCCCTGCTTCAAGATGACATCTTTATAGGCCGTATCCTCCTCTTCAAACTCCTTTGCCTGGATCAATAGGGGTTCCATCCCCAGCTCCGCAAAGAAAGAGGCCAACACGAAGGGTTCCACCGCCGAATTCCCCAATATAAAGGAACCTTTGTCCAACAGCTCCCTGTTTTCTTCAATCTTTTCTTTAAGCTTCTTTTTCTTCCCTTCGACCTCTTCCGGCATCGGCTTGCCCAGCAACTCAAACAGCATTTTGTACCCTTCTTCAATCTCTGCCGGACGGCACCGGTCATAAAAGGAAACCCAAGGGATCCCAAAGCGCCGTTCCATCTCTTTCGCCAGCAAAAGCCCCTGTTTGCTGCACACCACATTCAGTTTTGCCGCCGGAGCCTTCTTCATCTCTTCCAAGCTGCAATCGGAAGGCAGAGAAAGCCGCACCCTGACGCCAGCCGCGTTTAAAAAGCTTGCCAACTCGCTGTTTCCGGCTTTTTTCCCCAGAAGGTTTACTCCTTCCTCCTGTACGCACGGCTCCATCATCTTTGCGCAGGCCGCCCATACGTTCTGTATGCCGGAAAGATGCCCGTCGCAGCGGAAATGATCTGTATGAACCGTTAAAAAGGGGATGTTATAGGCGTTCCACAGGCCGTCCGCCACAGAGTCAATATCTTCCCCCGTCATCTCCGGCACACAGGTTGTTATCAGGAACACCGCCTCCGGCGCATATTCCTTTACCAGTTCTTCCACAGCCTTTTTCAGTTTATCCTGGCAGCCAAAGGTCACGTCGTGCTTGTCCATTACAAAAGACAGGCATCTTCCATCCAGGCCGCCGTATTCCCCGTAGACCAAAGAAAGGCTTTTCGTATAGTAGGTACATTCCTCCGTCCCAATCACCAGCATCACCGCGTTTTTCATCTGCCGCACCGTAATCGCCGCCCCGAACAGCGGGCAGTGTGTTCCCGGATAGGTAACCCAGGATAGGGGCATAATGTCCCTGCGCCCGTTCACCTCCGAAAGCCTTTTGACATGGCCTAAAATTGTTTTTTCCTGCATATTTACCTCCCAGCCCCGGCTGGAGCCTTTCCTGTTAAGCTTTCATAGATAATCGTCGGGCAGTTTCGACCCGGCAACCGGACAATCCGGCTTTTTACGGAGTAAACCTGTTCAATCAGCTCTTCCGTAATCACTTCCAGGGGGGCTCCCGCCGCCACTTTTTTTCCGTCTTTCATCACTACCACCTGGTCGCTTACTTCCATGGCCTGTTCTATGTCATGGAGCACCATGATGATGGCAATGTCCAGCCGTTCCTTCAGATCCTTTACGAGCTGCATGATTTCCATCTGGTGCGCAATATCCAGATATGTGGTCGGTTCATCCAAAAACAGGAACTGGGGCTTTTGTGCCAATGCGGTAGCTATCCAGGCGCGCTGCCGTTCGCCGCCGGAAAGGCTGCGTACTTTCCGGCCGGCCATCCCTTCCACCGATGCGGCTTTCATCGCCCACTGGACGATCTCCAAATCCTCCCGGGATTCCCCCTGATACCATTTCTGGTAAGGCATCCTTCCATAAGAAACCAAATCTTTTACGGTAATATCCTCCGGTGTAATTTGATGCTGGGATAAAATCGATATTTTTTGTGCCAATTCTTTGGTAGGCATCTCGTGGATTTCCCGGCCTTCTAAAAGGATCCAGCCGCCTCTGCATTTTAAAATACGTGTCATCGCCTTTAGCAGAGTGGATTTTCCACACCCATTGGGGCCGATTAAGGTTGTTACGCCACCGGGTTTCAGCTGCAAATCCATCCCTTTTACAATAATGCGCTCGTCGTATCCAACTTCCAGCTCTTTTACAACTATTTCTTTGCAGTCCATTTTACTCCTCTTCCTGTATGTAGGCCGCTTATTTTTTCCTCCCTCTTCTCAGAAGGAACAGGAAAAACGGCCCTCCCAGAATGGCCATGATAATTCCTAGGGGAATTTCCATCGGCGCCACAATCGTCCTCCCCAGCGTATCGGCAAACAGTACCACACAGGCCCCAATCACCATGCAGGTAGGCATCATTACCCGATGGTTAGACCCCACCAGTAACCTTGTGATATGCGGCACCACCAATCCTACAAACCCGATCATCCCCACCACTGATACCGTGGCGGCGGCTAGAAAAGCCCCTACACCGGAAAGCAGGATGCGCATCCCATTGACGCGCATCCCCAGATTTTTTGCCATGTCGTCCCCCAGCTGCAGCGCGTTGGCCGGCTTGATGCATAGCAGGGCCAGCACCAGCCCGATTCCCGCGTACAATCCCAACAGGCGCACATCGCTCCACGATACGGCCGCCATGCTGCCGTTCATCCAGGATAGTACCCCCTGAAGATTGTCCGCGTTTAACAGTGTTAGGAAAGAAGAAACCGCCCCCAGCATCGCGTTAATAGCGGTTCCCGCCAGAATGATGCGGGTAGGCTCCACCCCCCGTTTCCAAGCCATCAGATAGATCATCAGGCATGCGGCGGCAGATCCCAGGAAAGCCAGAAGCGGCAGTGAACTGGTCCAGGTTGGCACCATCAGAAATACCACCGTTGCCACCACGCTGGCCCCGGAGGACACCCCGATAATTCCCGGATCTGCCAGCGGATTCTGCATGACAGCCTGCAGCAGCGTTCCCGCCGCTGCCAGGCACATGCCAACCACAATCGCCAAAATTACCCTCGGTAGACGGAGATTGACAATGATGGTATGTATCGTACTGGACGGATCAAAGATGGATTCCAGAATTTCCGACGTACTGTAAGAAACACTGCCGATGCGCAGCGCCACGACGGACAGCACCGCCAATATTCCCAGGCTTACCAGGAACACCAGCCCAATCCGGAACATTCCGACTTTCTTTTCACCTTTTCCCATAAATCTGCCCCATTATAAATTCGGAAGAGTTTCCATCAGGTACTCATAGCATTGGAAGATCCCAAGGCCGGTGGTTCCGGGATAGTCGTCTGTTCCCAGATAAAGGATCTTCTGGTTCTTCACAGCATCCACGCTGCCCCACACCGCTGCATTCTCGGTAAATTCTTTTTCCAAGTCCGACTGGAAATCCGCCGTGGGATAAATCATACCCGCGCCCGCGCCAGTAGGCTGCGCCACAATCATTGGAGGATTCTGTTCCACAATGACTTCACTGCTGATCTGCAGTGTTCCGCTTCCCATCACGCTTTCCAGGCCGTCAATGGAATCCGTCATGTTGACAAACCCTAACGATTCCATGATTTGCCCCAGGGTGGTATCGCTGCCATTGGTATAGGTGAAGGGGCAGTCCAGCAAAATCATCATTTTCTGTCCCTGCAGGTCGGCGTTTTCCTTCTTCCAGGTTTCTATGGACGCTTCCAGCTCATCAAAGCGTTTTAGGATTGCATTCATTTCCTCCACGCGGCCAAAGCCGTTCCCATAAAGCTCTACCTGCTCTTTTGTATCTTCCATCGCCCCGTTATCCATGGATGAAGTCACGGTATAATAAACCGGTATCCCCTTTTCCTCAAAAAACGTACCATAGGCTTCCCTTTTCCCTACAGACATGATGATCATGTCCGGTTCCATAGCGATAATTCCCTCCGTATCCATGCTGTTTGCGGAGAAGGGCAGCCGTTCCGCTTCCAGGTCTTTTGTCCATTCCTGGCTTTCGTCAATGGTATTTGGGACTGCGAGCAGTGGTACGCCCAACTCGTGCAGAATTTCCGTAGGCCCTAATGTCATCACGACAATCCGTTCCGGCATTTCCTCCATGCGAAATTCTTCCGGCAGCCCATACTGTTCCTGAGCCTCTTCGGAATACGGAAGCACCACGCCTTGAGCGGTTTCTGCCGGTTCTGATTGTGACGCCGTGCTTTCGGTTGCGGGTGAAGTCCCGTTTTCCGCCGGGTTCGCACACCCCGTCAATCCCGCAAACATCATCATGCAGGCGCATATGGCAGATAAAAATTTTTTCTGAAACATACATATTCCTCCATTTTCATGATTCCTACCGTTTTTTAATTAACCTTCTACCATCAGCCTTGCCAGCCGGCTGTATGGTTCTTTCATAGCGGAATGCTCCATGGCTTCAAACACCGTGCACCCTAAGTTTTCCGCATATTGAATATCCGCACACCGTGGTATGATCTCAACGATCCTGGTACCGATTTCTTCGCAGGCTTTCTCTACTATTTTCGCCTCATTTTCCAAATTTTTAGAGTTTAGAATCAGGCCCCTTAATTTTGCATAGCCTCTGGAGCCGAAATTCCCAATTGCCGACGCAATATTATTGGCCGCGTAAAGGCTCATCATTTCTCCGGAAGACACTATATATACATCTTCCGCATACCCGCCCCGTATCGGCATGGCGAAACCGCCGCAGACCACATCTCCCAGAACGTCATAAAGCACCACATCCGGCTGATGGAGTTCAAACGCCTTGAGTTCTTCCAGCTTTTCAAAAGCGGAAATAATCCCTCTGCCGGCACATCCCACTCCAGGGGTAGGGCCGCCGGATTCCACACATAAAATGCCGTAATACCCTTCAAACACAATGTCCTCCAGGGTAAGCTCATCGCCCTTTTTCCGAATCTGGTCCAGTACCGTAGGCACCCTCCGGCCTTTCATCAGATTTTTTGTAGAATCCGCTTTGGGATCACAGCCAATCTGCATGACCTTATAACCCAACTGCGCCATGGCGGCCGAAACATTGGAGGTGGTCGTGGATTTCCCGATACCGCCTTTGCCGTAAATTGCAATTTTGCGCATCCGCTTCTCCTTTCCTGTCTATTGACAACCCTTCGTCCGGACTTTATAATATTTTCAAAGGGTTGATTAGTTGTCACTAACCAAAAGCGATTATAGCACACATCAATCCCTGAAACATTAAAATATTTCAGGATAACTTTAAAATTCTTCTTTTTCTTGTTTCTCCTGTTATCGGATGATAGAAAGGAATGCACATGGGCAGTCTTCAGCAAATCTATATGGACAACCGTTTTCTGGATATCCTGTATAATCACAAGTGCATCTGTGAAACACTTCTCAAAAGCGGCTACAATTCCGCCTCAGAGATCCTATACAACCGCGCTTCTTCTTTAACGCATCTGGAAAAACATGAGAACATCTGTGAATTGCGCTGTATTTTCCTGAATTCGCTAAACAAGAGCCTTTATAACTTTATTCTTTTCACATGGGACATATCCTTGGCGCAGTGTTGTTTTGAAAATAAAACCATCTCCCATTTATTTGACAATGAGGCTCGTTTCCTTCTAGCTGGAGAGAAAATTCTGGAATCTTACGCCAAATTGATTTGTTCCAACAAGCCGAAATCCTCCCATGTAGAACAGGCCTGCCGTTATATTGACGCCCATTTAGAAGAAGAACTCACCCTAGCCTCGGTAGCACAGAATGTATTTGTCAGCAAATCGTATCTATCCCAAATGTTCAAAGAACATCTGGGTCAGAATTTTACGGAATATGTCAACTCTCAGCGGCTCATCAAAGCCCGCCGCCTTCTGCTCACCACGGATCTAAAAATTGATGAAATCGCAGAAGCCTGCGGTTTCTTTTCCTCCACCTATTTCTCCACAGTCTTTAAAAAGAATACGCATCTGACGCCCCGCATGTTCCGCCAGCGTCATTATGGAACTCCGACGAATGCGTGCCTATAAACTTTCTCGTTGCATCCCCTACTAAGTGCTGTATGCCCATACCGCAGAAATTGTAATTGCCATGTTCGTATTGTTAAGGGGCCTTACCCTTAACCGATCGGATCACAATAAATAAGCCGCCAATTTTCTCACCGATATGCATTCCGAAATCGTTGTTCACATGTATAACAGGGGGCAACGTCTATGTATCCCCTCATTCTCTCCGTTTTCCATCGGCATTAGCCGAGTAGTAACCATATACCAATGCATAGGCAATCCCTATGGCCCTCGGCTAATTAGGTCCCATATCCGCAGCTGGTAAAAACGAAGAAGACGAAGTCCCGGTACAGACTCCGTCTTCCCACTGATTTCATTTTTGCAGCCGCAAATCACCATACCGCTATTTAGGCGGTGCACGGCTCCTATCATAATCTTAAAAAACTTAAAACATTTTATTTTGGTGCGGTATATGAGGTTCCATATTCTATCCAGTTAACCCACACAGAAGTCCGCGCACCGTTCTTGGAAGCAAACGTGTGTATTTCACACAGTGACCAAAGTAAGGTTGTTGGGTCTTGTTGCCGAACCTTTAACCAATGTTGTTCCTGTGAATCCGCATATACAATATCGTCCAGTGACGTTGATGCAGAAATCTGAATACTGTCAGAAGTTTTCACCTCGATTGTTCCCAAACCATAGATACTCGTTCGGCGGATGTCCGCTAAAACCGGAACAGCGCTATCCTTAGGACGGATGCTTATTTTTATCGCATTTGCCCCTGTTTTTTGATAAGTTAGAATTAGATTCTGTAGCGGAATATCAATGAGACTATTTGTGGCGGAAAGGTCAACGCTGTAAGTCGTCAATGGAGCATGCAAATTCGGTGTGGTTGTTTGCTGGCCATTGCTCATAAAACGAAGTTTGTAGCTGGTGGGTGTATTTTCCGCCACAACAATCTCTGGTGCGGGGCCTGCTTCGCCCTGAGGGCCAGGGTCTCCTTTTTCACCTTGTGGGCCGGTTGGGCCTTGCTCTCCCTGCGGACCCATCGGCCCCTTGGGAACCACAAAATCCAGCGATATCCCGGTTTCTGTCGGGTTCGCCGTCACTTCGGCTGCCTCCCCGGATTCCACCTTCCCAATTGTGACCGTCGGTGTAGCACCCATTGGCCCTTGCGGGCCGATTTCGCCCTGATCTCCCTTGGGGCCTGCTTCGCCCTGAGGGCCGGGGTCTCCCTTTTCACCTTGTGGGCCGGCTGGGCCTTGCTCTCCCTGCGGACCCATCGGCCCCTTGGGAACCACAAAATCCAGCGATATCCCGGTTTCTGTCGGG
>CAMMKL010000030.1 GCA_946497265.1 uncultured Clostridia bacterium
GCTTTGCGTGATTGGTCCAAATCCAGGTGAAGTTGTAAAACATAGAGGTAAAGCGAACCACATTGGTCATGGGATGATCCACGCACCACTGCTCAAGCCACTTGAGGATTTGCGCCTGGGTTTCGGGATGGCGGGGCTCCACCGCCATGAGATGCTCCTTGTCGCCCCAGTCGTTGGTGATGTGATTGTACATGGAAATTTCCTCCCACAGACGGATGGCGAGGAAATTGACCGTATACTTGTGGTAAGGGACACAGCCGCGCACCGTCACCGTGCCGGCCTGCTCGTCGTAGTCCCAGCTGCCGGCAGGGACCTCCGCGCCGGCGGTGCGGTCGAACACTTGCCAAAACTCCTTGGGATCGTCCTTCCAGTTGACGGCGAACTGCTCGGTGAAATAGCCCTGGATCGGCCGGATGGTCACGGTATCCGTTTCGGCGTAGACCGGCTCGCTCATCAGGAAATTCTGCTGGAGCTTGTCCATATTCTGCTTGGCCCACTGGTTGTCCGACCGGATCAGGCAGATGGTGGAAAAGATATCGTACCCTGCATTGATGATCTCGTCGGAAAGCTGGGTGCCGTCGCTGTCACGGATGACGTCGGCGCCCCACTTTTTCGCCATCTGAAGGGTCAGCTCCTCATAGCCCGCTTCACCCGGCAGCGTAAAGCCGCCCTGCTTTAACGTGTTTTCCATACCCATAGCGCACCGTTCCTCCCAATGGTAATAAATCTCGGTTTACTCGGCCTCGTTGAGGCTGAACATAGATTCCAAACGTTCCCGCAGCTCGGGATTGTTTTCGGAAAGCTGGTTGATTCCCGCTTCGGTTGGGGTGTTGCTGCGCACCCGTTCAAACAGCTGGGCCGACGTGCGGTACATCTCCTGCCCGTGCTCCTTGGTATCCTCCGGGAGCTTGCGTATAAGGAAGCATAGATCCTCCGGCAGGTCCACGTCTCCAAGCAGGTCGCCGAAAGCGCTTCCCTTGATCTGCCAGCGATAGCTTCCTTCCTCCTCATTATATGGGGTAATGCCTTCAATTTCGTCAAACATAATGGAGACCGGCTCCGGCGGGTCGCTTTCGAGCACCTTTTTCAGCTGGGAATCCTCATAAGCGAACAGGAAACTTTCCACCATCATAGAGGTTGCCGAAAAGCGGGCCACTGAAGCCTGCTGCATGCTGGGATTGGTGGATTCCAGCGCATAGTCGTCGATCTGTACGACGACCTTTCCATCTCCGTTGATATCCTCGGCATAGGCGGTCAGCGCGTTTCGCAGGGTGTTCGTCTGATCGCCGGTCAGTCCCTTAGCGGTAACAAAGCCCACATAATAATCAGGCTTTTCCTGGTTGACGAAGTAGACCACCAAGCTGGCGACAATGGCAATCAACACCGCCACGACGACGATCTTCGGCCCGTAATAATACCAGTAGTCGTGAAACCACCGGCCGATCCGCTGGCCGCGGGTCAGGTTTTCCGGCTGAACTATTTCTTCGGGTTCGGGGGGCTGCGGTCCTGGAATTGGTCTGGGCATACTTTTCCTCCTTTGTAAAAGGGGACGGCCCGTCCCCTTTCTGTGTGGGTTTCCCTCCCCGGCCGCACAAAACCGCATGGACGGCCTCTTCCAATGAAAGCCGGATCATTCCTTCGGCTTCCTCGTCAGACGGATACCTTTTTCTATCCCTTGCTGGAAAATACCGATATTCCCAATAAAACAGCTGCTTTTTCACAGCCGACGGTACTCCCTGCACCTATCTTGCTTTTCCGCAGCTTCCTGCCAAATACAAAAAAGAGCAGGAAA
Organism: uncultured Clostridia bacterium; assembly: GCA_946497265.1. GTDB lineage: Bacteria > Bacillota > Clostridia > Oscillospirales > Acutalibacteraceae > CAMMKL01. Next base: position 1,793 of record CAMMKL010000030.1, read on the forward strand.
GGACAAAGATATTATACTCGCAAAACCGATTTTGTCAATCGTTGAGGTGCCCGGATCTAAGGAAAAGCTCCTTTACCACAGTGCTTTTCGCCAGGAAGTTAGATAAAGCAAGTCATTTATAAGTATTTGAATTCTATAAAGCTGTTTCTGAAAGAAACTAGATAGGTTAGTGGGATATTTGTATTGCATTTATAGTATAGCATACGCGTAATCTAAATTTTGAAAAAAAGTAATTTTTATTTATATTATACGACTTTCTTATTAATTGACAATCTATCGCAATGATAATATAATGACTATGAAAAGTGAGGGGAAAGAAAAATGGATACCATAGTTAGCGTGATTCTTCCATGCTATAATCACGAAAAATTTATTAAGAAGTGTATTTTGAGTATATTAAGCCAAACCTTTACAAATTTTGAATTATTGATAGCTGATGATTGCTCAAAAGATCACTCTTGGAAAATTATCCAGGAGATTGAGGATGAGAGAATAAAAAGATTTAGATTTGAGTCTAATGTAGGTACCGTTCGATCTTTAAATTACCTGTTATCTAAATGTAAGGGAAGCTACATCGCCGTAATCGGATCGGATGATTATTGGCAACCAGACAAATTATACAAACAAGTTTCGTACATGGAAAAACATAGGGAATGTGCAGCGTGTTTTTGTTGGGCAAAGATCATTGATGAGAACGACTTACCTTATGAATCAGATGCCAGTATAAATGCGGATATTTTCCATGTGGAAAACAGAAGGCAGGGAGAATGGCTTAAATTATTTTATGACACTGGTAATCATCTTTGTCACTCAAGTGCGTTAATTCGCAAAAGTGTACATGATTCTGTTGGGGAATATAATCCCGCGTATAGACAGTTACATGATTTTGATCTTTGGATCCGTATATTAAATCGTCATCCCATTCATGTGATTTGCGAAAATTTGGTCGGTTATAGAAGAACGAAAACCAACTCGCAATGTGTCAGCGAAGCATCTAAAGAAAACACGATTCGTCTGATTCATGAAAGCAATAACATCATTTACAATTTGTTTTGTGTCATACGAAAAGAAATACTAAAAGAAGGTTTTCTTAATGAGACAGATCAAATGGATACGGATGAGGAAGTCGTATTTCAAAAGTATTGTATTTTAAAAAAATACAGTCTATGTGGTGTTACGAATCTTGGCCTTGCAAATACATTTCTAATGAATCAAATTAATGGAAAAATCGTTGATCGAATGACAGAATATGGAGTTTCCTTGAATCAATTTTACAGAGAAACAGGTAAAATTTACCACTCATACCCGGTATCTTTCGACGACTATTACGTTGACCTCCAAAATAATATCGATCAACTCAATAAAACGATAGAACAAAAAGATATTATTATTCAGAATGTTTTGCAATCGAGAAGTTGGAAAATAACAGCGCCGCTGCGTTTAATATTATCTAAACTAAAAATGATGAAAAGTGGAATGGGAAAAAATGAGATTTGATCCTTTATTCTCAGTTATAGTCTTGCATTACAATCAAGAGTCATATATCAAATATGCTTTGGATTCTATTTTTATCCAAGATTACAGCAATATTGAATTAATTATTGCAGATGATGGTTCTAAAGAGATTCATCTTGAGAGTTTGCGTAACTATGTTGACGAAAAGAGAAGACAAAATATTAGAAATGTAATTTGGCAGATTAATGGGAAGAATTTAGGCACAATTCAGAGCATTAATCGTGCTGTTTCAAAAGCAAATGGGAAATATCTGCTTTTTTTTGCTGCTGATGACGTTTTATGTAACGAACGTGTAGTGTCGAATTTCGCAGATGCTTTGAATAGCAGCGAGAAAGATGTTTATATGGTTTCAGGCCAATGCCATATGATGGATGAACATTTGGAAAAAGAGCTCGGTGTCTTTGTCAATCCTAGTTTTGCTTACGAGTTTAATAATTACGTTGCTGTTGAACAATATAAAGTATTTGCGAAAAACTGTTTTTTAGCAATAGGCGCAACAGCAATGAAAACGGAAATGTTTGATAGATTTGGAAAGTTCAACGAAGAGTATAAACTTGTGGAAGATTGGTCTTACTTTCTGCATTTAACTAGAAACGGAGGGAGAGTACAATATCATAATTTTGATGCGCTTCTTCACAGGGATGGCGGGGTGAGTCATTTTAACGGTACTAATTTTGTTCCTCGCTATGTTTTAGATTATAAATACGATATTGTAAGAATATTTGAAAAGGAAGTATTAGATCAGTTTCAAAGTTTTTCTTACCTTGAACAGTTGGAATTATACAACATTTATTTGATGTATAAAAATGACTACCTTAATGCAAATGGAGAAAGACCAATTTACTCTTATTATAAATTATTGAGATTGGCACCAGGATTTGCATGTAAAAAAGCTCTTGGTTTTTTGATGGAGAAGTTTGATTCGTGGAAATGGAAGATAGGGAGGGCGGCTTTAAAAACGACTGTTTTTTGGGCGTCTCTCTCTATTGCCTTATTTTTCATCCGCCAAGAGATAGGAGACCAATTGTTAACTAGCGAAATTTTACGGAGGGTCATAGAAGCTTTTACCTTTGGCATCTTGCCTGTTATTTGTACCCTTTTAGTAATTTGCTTTATAAGTATGCTTGTGCTTACTTATCTAAATAAATTTCGACTATTTATAAAAAAAATGAAGAGAAGAAGAATGAAGCAAGGAGAATAGGCATGATTAACGTTAAACATTTTGTTTTTTCGGATTATGCTGACAAGTACGGCCATCTCGTTCCGATTGAACAAAACAAGGACGTCCCGTTTGAGATAAAAAGAGTATATTATATTCATAATGTTCCTTATGGTGTCAGACGTGGATTTCATTCTCACTATAATTTACACCAAATGTTAATTTGCGTAAATGGGAATGTGAAAATTCTTACCAAAACCCCATATGAAGAAGAAGTTACAGTTTTGGATTCACCCGAAAAAGGATTGTATATAGGTCCTATGATTTGGCGGGAGATGTACGAATTTTCTTCGAATGCGGTATTATTGGTCCTTGCAAGCGAATTATATAGCGTACCTGACTACATAAGAGATTATTCGTTATATGAAGGGGAAGCAAAAAAATATTTTTAATTGGGAGAACAAACAATGGAAGTACCATTTTCTACACTCAAGTATATGAATGAAGAAATAAAAACACAAATGATTGAAAAATTTACGGAAATCTATGATAAGGGATGGTTTATTCAAGGAAATGAATGCCATGCCTTTGAGCATGAATTTGCTAAATATCTTGGTGTCAAATATTGTGTTGGTGTAGGAAATGGGCTTGAAGCCATCATATTGGCCCTCCGCGCCCTTGGCGTTACAAAAGGCGACGATGTAATTGTACCAAGTAATACGTTTGTTGCAACAGTTTTAGCTGTCTCTAGCGTAGGCGCGAATCCTATTTTAGTGGATCCAGATGAAAAAACATATAATTTATCAGCAAAGGGATTGGAAGAAGCATATACAAAAAACACCAAAGCTGTTATAGCCGTTCATCTTTATGGACAATCTGCTGAGATGAATGGAATCGTAGCTTTTACAAATAAATATGGTCTCAAATTGATCGAAGATTGTGCCCAAGCTCATGGTGCCGAATTTAACGGCCAAAAAGTTGGTACCTTTGGTGATGTTGGTTGTTTTAGTTTTTATCCTGGAAAGAACCTTGGTGCCTTAGGTGATGCTGGCGCAATAGTAACCGACAATAAAGCATTGGAAGAAAGAATAAGGGCTTTATCAAATTATGGATCTCAGGAAAAATATCATCATTTGTACAAAGGAACCAATAGCCGACTCGATGAATTACAGGCAGGATTATTAAGAATAAAATTAAAAAAATTGGATCAATACAATCGTTTTCGGTGTGAGATAGCAACAAGATATCTTTCTGAGATACAAAATGATAAGATTATATTACCAACAGTCGGCACCAATCGAACTCATGTGTGGCATATATTTCCCATTTTGAGTAAAAGTCGAGATGAGTTAAAAAAATACTTAAAAAATAATGGTATTGATGCTCTTTGTCATTATCCTATTCCGATTGCGCGGCAACAAGCTTATATCAACGATGGTCTAGCCAACCTGCCTATTGCAGAGAAAATATCCGCACAGGAGCTTAGCCTTCCCTTGTATTATGGAATGGACAAAAAAAGTGTGGATTATGTTATAGATGTTCTCAACCGTTTTTGAGGTGATACCATGAAATTGAGGCCTTTTAAAAGAAAAGATGCAAAAGGCATGCTAGCTTGGATGAAAGACGAGAGTATTAATCGGATGTTCGCAACTGATTTTGGGAATTTTACTCATGAAAACGTTCTTTCATTTATTGAAAATGCCAACAAAGATGAAAATAATCTTCATTTAGCATGTGTAAACGACGAAGATGAGTATCTTGGGACGGTTAGTCTAAAATCTATAAACAAAAATGACTCAAATGCAGAATACGCAATCAGCTTCTGCAAAAAAGCACATGGCACCGGTGCCGCATATTTTGCAACGCAAGAGATCTTGAGAATTGCTTTTATAGAATTAGGCCTCGAACGAGTTTACCTCAATGTTATTCCTGAGAATGCGAGGGCAAATTCTTTTTATAAGAAAAACCATTTTGTCTTTGAAGGAAGATTCAGAAAACATATTAAATTGAGGAATCAGTGGAAAGACCTTAACTGGTATAGCATGTTGAAAGAAGAATTTGTAGAAATTTATAAACAATAGTTTTTAAGCAAACGTTGTAAAAATATATGAGAAGTTGTTTCGCAAGAGGGGTACTATCAATGGAGAAACAAATACGACTATCTTTTGACTCGAAGCCTGAATTTCTGGCTTGGTCAAAATATTTTGCTTTTAAATATTGGCCGGCAGTCTTTGCATTTGTTTTAATTGCCGTTTCTTTTAAGGGTGTCAATATGATTGCGATCGGCGGCGATGCAGATAGTATCTGGCAAAGTATCATGAGCATGGCAAACGGAGAAAAAATGGTTCCTTCGTATGTAATGTATAAAGGCTTTTTCTCCGTTTATCCCTATGTCTGGTTGGTACAATTAGGACATTTACTCGGCTTTAGTGAATTTTTCTTCGTTAAGATTTTTCACTGTATATTATTTACATATGCAACCTCGATCGGTTTTCCGAAAGTCTATGGGCATTTAACAAATAAATCCGCAAAAAGTTGGAGAGTAGCTCTATTTATTTTGATTGTTTTCCTGCTTTGGGGACCGAATTACGCCTTTTGGTATGTAATGATTGATCTTCCTTGCCTTGTCTATTTTCTTTTGTTTGTCAATTCTGCGTTTGCTTTTACAAAGCTTAAGGGAAGAATTTCCATTGGAAGGTTTCTCTATACCGGAGTTCTTTTTGGCATCAATATAGGATTTGCAGGCCAATATAAAGCGGCTGCATTTGCTGTACTGCTGTATGTTATTATTAAATTGTTTCCAAAGAAATATTTTCTCAGCGCAAAAAAAATTGGTTTGGCCTTTTTGTCTTTATTTATTGTTTTGGCCGGTACCTTTGGGATAATATACAATGAGTATTGTTTTGAAACGAATGTTGTAGATGTACTTAGAGAAGAGGGCGCATCTATCCCGGATAGTAACCAATGGTTGGAAGCAAATCTGGAATCCCGCGAAATTGATCAGAGAGATTTCTCTCAATCTGACGTTCCCAATATAAGGGATACGACCATCCAACAAAAGATGGAGGATGATGGTACCCTTGCGGATTATGACGGTCGAAATACAACATTGAAAGATTATATTTTTGAACGGCTTTTACGATTCCCAATGGATTACCTTGTGACTTATGGAAGTAAACTGTTTATGATCCTTTCCCCAACTCAAGGAACATTAAATTTTGCAGCATTATTTACTGGTTATACATTACTTTTTGTAGCGATTGTGATTTTTTTCAAAAGGTGCAAGACAATCAGAAATTTCTTTTCAACAAAAACCTTGATGTGTTTCGCGTTTCTTTTGGCAGTGGCACCGTGTATTGTTATGCGGCTAGAGTTTCGGTATGTTATGCAATTGGAAGGTTTAATTTACGCAATCGCTTTGTTTGACGATGTTTTGTGGGATGGCTTTATGACATTTGGAAAGACAGTCGTGACAACATTCAAATCAAAATCTTTCAAGACCATTTCGCAATATGCCTTACCAAAGACGTTTTTTAAGTATCTTTTGTTTTTGGTGATCTGCTTTAGTTTTATTGCAGCACTAAACGATATCTCCGGCGCGTATTATGGAACAGAGCAATTGTTTACCCTTTGGTAGAGATGTTGGTTTTATGTAGTCCACTGCAAAGTAAACGGGTGGATGACTTTATGGCTGGCATTGCATTTAGACGCAGGTATTCTAACAGAAAAGGACGGCGAAAAGCCGTCCTTTTCTAATGGAGAGCTTTATTTGTTCTTGAATAGACCGGCAGCGGCTTAACCCTTACCGCTCTGTCTGAAAGGAGACTGTATATGGGCGCCGCAGGATATCACGGTTTACATCCGGTGGATTGACTAAAGGGAATGGGCTAAGAAAAGCGATGTGCGCCAACCTCCCAGTCTCACTGCCGTTTTTGACGAATTCCACCAGCAGGCCGTTGATGCCGCGGGTCATTTTATCCGGCCTCTCCTGAAGCCGGCTTTTGTCCCGGTCTCCCGCCTCCAGATCGGCGATCGGCCCTGCGAGCATGTGGACCCTACCGGCCGGAAAGAGCGGGTAATAGGGATAGTTCATATGGCGGTCGGCCGTAAGATATTCTCGTCAAGTTTCATCTCCTATCGTTGCCGCCTACCAGTTACAGGGAGAAATCTTCGCTTTGATCCGCCGAGTAAACCAATGTATACTCTTCTTCCTCGGCGGCTTTTGCCGCAATCTTCAAATGCCGGCAGTCCACCGCCTGTTCGAGCGCCCGGCGAATGACCGAAATCCCGGTCTCCAGCTCCACCACCGCACAGTAGAAGTTGAGGACAAACCGGCTTGGGTCGTCAGACTGCTTTCCCATCTCCCAGCCGTCCACATAGCCCAGGCCGGTCCAGCCCAGGGCCTCTCCCAGCAGGTGTTCCCCCTCCTCCCGCAGGGCCAGGTCCTCCGGCGCGGGGGCGGGGGGATTGGCATTCAAGTTCACCGGCTGCATCGGGAATTGAGCGACGATCCATCCTTCCTCCTCCTGCGGCCATGGCACGTATTCCTCTATGCCGTACCGGTCGCAGAATGCCTCTAAGAACCCCGGATAGGCGTCCGCAGAAGGGCAGGGCAGACGGATGGTTTCTCCCATCTCTCCCACCCGGCCGGTGTGCTCGACGATGTAGTTGCCGTCGAGCCAGCATTCCGCATAGGAGATCCCGTCCGGCTCCCTGCGGTAGAGCTTGACCATCGGCGCTTCCTCCAGCTCCTCCTCGTCCGGTTCCTCCAGGCTGTTTTCCAGCCAGATGCGCTGGGGGCTGCAAACCGGCTCGCCGCTTTCCTGGGTCTGGATTTGGAACGCCCGGCTGCCCTCCTCATTCCGGTAGAGCAGGTGGACGCTTTGATCCTGGTCGATGAGCAGTGTTTGCAGCCGGTAGCTTTCCTCCTCTTCGTCCCTATAGATAAGGGCCTTTTCCAATGCGATTTTCTGCATAAGCAGCCAAGCGGGGTCCATCTTGGAAAGGGCCGCCTCATTCATCCGAAAGACGCCCTCCAGCTCCTGCCCGCCCACCGTGAAGTGGAACGAGCAGTAGGGTGCGTCCGCCGTCCAGTCGGCAGGGGAGAAGAGGGCCTTGATTTGTTTTAGCGCCTCCTTGTCACAACGGATACCCGCAATGGCCCGCCGCTTTTCCACACCGTCTGGATTTTCCCCCGCCTGCAAAGCGCGGTCGCTTTCCGGGTCGATGTAGTGGTACTCCATCTCTTCAATCGACCGGCCTTGCTGGATTTCCCGGCGCAGGGTGATGAATTCATAGTCCCTCGGCACCAAGCCCAGCCCGGTCTCCACCGCCTGAAGGGCCCCGGCCCGGTCGCCGAAATGGCTCCTAAGCTTGGCCAGCTGCAGCCAGCCCCAAGGATAATCCGGCTCTTCCAGCACCCCTTTTTCCGCGTAATCGAGGGCCTCCTCCAACCGGCTGCAGTAAAGCAGCGCGCAGGAATACCGGTAGTACCAGGCGCCGCAGCCCTTGGCGTTTTTTTCGGAAGCGGGCATCCATTGGGCAGCCAGATAATAATGCGGATAGTCGTCGATGTTGTTGCAGGCGTAAGCGTACCACAGGGCGATGTCCCGGTCCGAGTAGGCCTCCCGTTCGGTAAAGCGCCCTTCCTGTACGCCGGTGGAGATGAATTGCTCAAGATACTGGATCATCCGGCCGAAGTACCCGGATACGTCCTCCATAAAGGAGTTAAGCGTCCGTACCTCCTCTTCACCCAGAAGGCTTTCGTATGGAGCCGGTATCTCCTTTGAATCCTCCGCCCGTTCCCATTCGCCCGTCTCCGTCCGTGTAAAAGCCGACCCGTAGGGGGCCCGCAGCAGAGGTTCAACGGCAGGATCGTAGTTACAGATGGTGTTGAGCGCATAAATGCCCGAATTTTCCGGATCGTCCATGTACCCGTCGCTTTCGTCCCCGGCGGTGAAGCGCCACCCGCTGTCCCAGGGTGCGGCCTCCTCATCCGGCTTCTCCCGGTAACAGTAGCCCACCCGGTCTCCGTCCACCGTAATCCGGTCGGTGGCGATGCAGCCCTCCGGCCCGTTCCAGCCGGTCAGAAGCGGCCGGATTTCCTCCGCCTTGCGAAGAAACGCCTTCTTTTTGTGGGCACAGACGTTTTTGCGGGACAAATCCAAGGGGTGCAGCCGGATTTCCTCCGTGTCCTCTTCCAGCCGTTGCAAAAGAGCCTGCGCGCCGTAACGGCATTTGAAGTCCATTTCCTCCCGATAGAGAGGGATCATCTCGTAAAAATTGACTTCATCGCCGTCCGGCAGCACACAAACCGCCGCCTCATCGGCATACTCGCCCGGGCTTAGCAGCAAAATCCCGGAGAAGCCGGTATTGTCCGCAAAGGGCTGGTCGCTGGGGTTGGCAACGGTGTGGCCCCAGCCCAGCCAGGAGTCCTCTGCAATGGGCAGCCGGGCCAAAAGCTTCATCCAGCGGATAGGCCAATACCATTCCTCCGCCGAATCGTCAAGCCTCCAATCCGCCGGAAGGGATAAAATCAGCTCCGCCCGGGAAAGCTTCTGCTCCGTAAGCTCCCGGGGTACCTGCATGCAGTGGGCGCCCATCCCCATTGTCACCAAGGTGTAGCAGTTGCGCTGGGGGGTTGGCGGGATGATGCCGATATCCAAATGAATGTCCGGGGAAACCAATTCGTGAAATACTTGGCTGTAGGACCCGAAATAGCGGGAAATGTGCCTCTCCACCGCTTCCAGCTCGTTTTTGTCATAGGTTTCAATCATGTACCGTCACCTCAATCAAATCCATAGATGGGACGTAGATTCTTTTTAATAAAAAAGCCTTACGTTCTTGAGCCGGACCGGCAGAATCACGTAAGGCTTGAAAAGGCCGCAGGGGAAAACCGCGCTTTTCGCACGGGAAAAAATCCAAAGCCGGCTTTCCCGGCGCAGGCGGCCGATTTCCCTGCGCAACCTTTTCCGTGCAATTGCGTTCCCAGCATAGGACCGTCAAAAAAATCCGGGAAGATGTCCTTACTATACTAGAAAACCAACAAAAAGGCAAGCTTATTAACGGTGTTTTTTCTTTGTTTTTTCCAAATCCGTCTCTCGATACGGAACGTGCGGCAAGGCGTTGGGCGGCCCGGTTTCCGTAAGAGGCGGAACGCGGCGCCGGTTTTACCCGGCGCCGCGTTCGGCGTTATCCGATGAGGACCTTGAACCGGTATTCCTCTAGCGGGAGGCCCGTCCGGAGAGGCTTCATTACCGGTTGTTCAGCTCCGCATAATGGAGGATGTCCCGGCACAGATAGAAGATCAACGCCGCCGCAGCCATGTTCCAGACAAACATTGCCGCAAAGGCCAGCGCCGTCGAGGAAAGCAGCAGCCCGATCACCACCGCCGCAATCACACCGGGGGCGGAGAGCGCAGCGAGAACGATAAAATACAAGAACAAAATCAGCGCTTTACTCGTCAGGGAGCCCAGGACCCGTTCAATGAGGATGTTGCCCGCCATAAAGAGAGCGCCGAAGCCGATGCGCGCCAGAATACAGGCCGCAATTGTAATCGGCCCGGCCTGTAGGATCAGCCCCGCCGGAAGAAAGACCAGCACCGCTTCTGCGATGACCTTCAGGAAGCTTTCCCGGCAGATGGCCAAAAGCTTCTGGAAGGCCCCGGCCGGTACCAGATAGACATAGGGGAGGGTCAGCTCCCGCAGCCAGCGGCCCATGGATACCGAGAACAGCTGCATGTAGGTGGCGAAGGCGAAAACGGCGACCAGACCGCCGCTCTCCCGCATAAAGAAGGAGAACAGCCAGATGACCCCCACAAATACCAGCGACGTGGTATCCAGCAAAAATACCCTGGCCCGCCGGTTTTCCACCTTGTGTTTGAAGTAGAAGGCGGAGGCGCCCGCACCGCCGCCGATGCCGGTGGCGCCGGTTTTGATGTTTTTGGGGACCGTTTCCCGCAGCTGTCCCTCTTTTTTGGCGGTAATGGCGGAGAAGGATACCTCTGTCGCCTTGAGCACGTCCTCATAGAAGTCGGCGTGCATCCGGATGACTAGGAGGAGCATCAGTGCCATAAATACAACCGTCGCCCCGACCCCGGCGAGAACCATCATCCAATTGCCTGCAATCACGCCGGTCACCGCCGCCGTCAGCCAGCCGAATACCGGAATAAAGTTGACCCACAGGGAGGTAGCCGATTCCACGGCCGCCCCCAGCAGATCCTGGGTGTTTTGTACCACCGGGAGGACGACCGCCGCCGCCAGTACCAGGTAGATGCCGCGCAGGGCGTATTTGACGGTCCGCTTCCTCCCCTCGTCGGCGCTGGTAAAGGAATAGATGGTCATGGCCGTCAGCTGGGAGCAGAAGGTGACCAGGCAGTATCCCAGCAAAATGGCAAGCATACCGGAAATTGAAATCCCGTACGTATTATAAAGCCAGCTGTACTGGAAAATGAGGAAGAAGCCCAGCAGCAGGGAGGTTTGCAGTTGGCGTACCAGCCCATACACCAGTATCTTCTTCTGGGAAATCGGACAGGAGAACAAAAGGTTCACATCCGCCATAGAGTAAAAGGAAGCGCCGGAGGAAAACCCGTTGTTGGAGCCGAGGAAAAACATGAACCCGTAAAGCAGCAGCACCATTGCCGCCAATTCCTTTGGATCGCGCAGCTCGTCGGCCGTCTGCGGCGCCGACAGGGAGGAGACCAGCATCATGGCGATTAAGAAAACGAAGGCCACCACCGTAATCAGCTTCGCCGGGCTTTTCACTAGTTCCTTAACAGAGTTTTTCAGGTTTGTGAAAAAAAGATACCCTAACCCCTTCATCGCGCGGCACCCGATCCTTCCGTAATGTCGAAGAAAAGCTCTTCCAGCGTCTTTTCCCCTTCCTCATCGGGACGGTTGAATTTCGTCGCGGCAAAGGAGCCGTTCATCATAATGTGGGCCACGTCCCAGTAGTCCTCCACGCTGTCGAGCATGTGGGTGCTGATGAGAACCGACGCGCCCGCCCGTTTGAGCTCGAGAAAGATCTCCTTGAGCTCCTTGATGGCGTGAGGGTCCAGGCCCACCATCGGCTCGTCGAAAATGACCACCCGCGGCCGGTGGTGAAGGGCGCAGCAGATGCTGACCTTTTGCTGCATCCCCTTGGGCAGCTCCTTGCCCAGCTTATCCCTTTTATCCGTCAGCTCCAA
>CAMMKL010000031.1 GCA_946497265.1 uncultured Clostridia bacterium
GAATCATCCTGTACCGTAAGGCCTTTTCGCAGAAAAATTTTGCCAACCCGCACACCATGCTCTTTTTCTGGTACAATCGATAGGCGGGAATGTTCATGCCAGCACCATCGGATGGCTATTGCATTTTTTATTGCGAATCCTTTCCTAATGGCATATTAGGTGCTAAACTAAAAGATAACGTCTATTCAATAAGTTTCTGTGATGAAACCAAACATAGATCGTATTTGGTTTCGTCCGTAGAAACAGGAGGTGATTGATTGCCGGAATTCGGTAATTTCATCATAGTCTGCGGCCATTACGGTTGCGGAAAGACAAATTTTTCCATGAACCTTGCCGTCCGCTTGACGGAAGAAGGCAGAAAGGTTACCATGGTTGACCTTGATCTGGTAAACCCTTATTTCCGCACGTCGGATTATGCTCCCGTGCTGGAGAAAAAAGGGATACGCCTGGTGGCTCCGGTCTTTGCGCATAGCAATCTTGATTTACCCGCCATGCCTGCCGAGATCGAGACGGTTTTTTCCATACGGGACGGCACGGTGATCATCGACGTTGGTGGAGACGACGCGGGGGCGACGGCGCTGGGCCGCTATGCCGGACGCATCCGGGAGATGGAAGGCGTGCAGATGCTGTATCTGATAAACCGTTACCGCGCGCTGACCAAATCACCGGAGGAGGCCGCAGCATTGCTGCGGGAGATTGAAACTGCCTGCCGGTTAAAGGCGACCGGCGTGGTTAACAATTCGCATCTGCAAAACAATACCACGGCGCAGGATGTGGAAGCTTCTATGGATTTCGCGCGCCGCACGGCGGAGCTATTAAGTTTGCCGCTGGTGCTCACCACGGCTCCCCGCCGTTTGCAGGAGGAGCTTAGCGCCAAAATACCGGATTTGTTTCCGGTTGACCGATATGTAACGCCCCCATGGGAAGTTATGGGATAAAGGAGGAAGTGACGAGAATGCCAAGAATTATTGTGAGGGAAGAAACCTGTAAGGGCTGCGAACTTTGTGTCAACGCCTGCCCGCGCAAGATCATTGCGCTGGCCAAGGATAAAATCAACAGCAAAGGCTATCACCCGGCGCAGTTGATGGAGCAGGAAAAATGCACCGGCTGTGCCGCGTGTGCGACGATGTGCCCGGATGTGGCGATTATTGTGGAAAGGTAGTGGCGTAAGTGGCGGAAAGAGTATTAATGAAAGGAAACGAAGCGCTTGCGGAGGCCGCGATTCAGGCCGGATGCAGGCACTTCTTTGGATACCCCATCACGCCCCAGACCGAGCTGGCGGCGTATATGTCCAAACGGATGCCGAAAATCGGAGGCACCTATCTGCAGGCGGAATCCGAGATCGCGGCGATCAACATGGTGCTGGGCGCAGCTTCGGCGGGCGTGCGCGCCATGACCTCCTCCTCTTCTCCGGGCATCAGCCTGAAGGGGGAAGGTATTTCTTATATTGCGGGTTCCGACCTGCCGGCTCTCATCATCAACGTACAGCGCGGCGGCCCCGGACTTGGCGGCATCCAGCCTTCCCAGGCGGACTATTGGCAGGCCACCAAAGCGCTGGGACACGGGGATTTTCAAATTTTGGTGTTTGCACCTTCTACAGTGCAGGAAATGGTGGATCTGGTTTCCGACGCCTTTGACCTGGCAGATACATATCGTATGCCGGCCATGATTTTGGCGGATGGTATGCTGGGCCAAATGATGGAACCGGTTGAGATCCGTTCCAATGAACACAAAAAGCCGATTGAAAAACCTTGGGCGACTACCGGCCACCAAAACAAACGGGTACATAATGTGGTAAATTCCCTTTACTTGCAGCCCAAGGATCTGGAACGGCTGGTGCGGGAGCGCTTTGCCCGCTATGAGGTGATCAAGCAGAAGGAACAGCGCGCAGAGGAATACCTGACTGAAGACGCTGATTTGGTGCTGGTGGCTTACGGGGCTTCTTCCCGTGTGGCGCGCAGCGCGGTGAACAAGGCGCGTGAACAAGGGTTCAAGGTGGGCCTGGTACGGCCCATTACCCTGTGGCCCTTCCCGACAGATGTGTTGCAGAAGAATGCCAAAACGGCCAAAGGGTTCCTTTGCGTGGAAATGAGTATGGGCCAGATGGTGGATGACGTCCGCTTGGCGGTCAACGGCGCGGTGCCGGTCGATTTTTACGGGCGTACAGGCGGCATGATCCCCTCGCCTGCTGAAATTCTTACCAAAATGAAAGAAATATTGGGAGGTGCGCAGTAATGGCAATTGTATTTGACAGACCTCACGCCCTCACAGAAGTCCCCTTCCACTATTGCCCCGGCTGTACGCATGGGATTGTACACCGGCTAGTGGCCGAGGTGCTGGACGAGCTGGGCGTGGAAGGGCGCACGGTTGGCGTGGCCCCGGTAGGCTGCGCGGTTATGAATTATGATTATTTTTCCTGCGATATGGTGGAGGCGCCGCACGGCCGTGCGCCTGCGGTGGCGACCGGCCTGAAGCGGGCCCTTCCGGAAAACGTAATTTTTACTTATCAGGGTGACGGCGACCTCGCCGCCATTGGTACGGCGGAAACTGTCCATGCGGCGACCCGTGGCGAAAACATCACAGTGATCTTTATCAACAACGCAATCTACGGTATGACCGGCGGCCAGATGGCGCCTACTTCGTTGCCCGGACAGGTTACCCAAACCACACCCTATGGCCGCGACGTGAATACTGCCGGCTATCCGGTACGCGTATGTGAGTTGCTTTCTACCTTGGACGGCGTTGCACTGGCGCAGCGCGTGGCAGTTGATTGCGTCAAAAATGTAGTGACTGCCAAAAAGGCAATTAAAAAAGCGTTCCAAAATCAGATTGACGGTAAGGGCTTCTCCATTGTAGAAGTGCTTTCTACCTGCCCCACCAACTGGGGATTGACTCCGGCGGAAGCGATGCAGTGGCTTCGTGATAATATGATGCCGTATTATCCGCTTGGCGTTTACAAGGACAGCGTAAAGGGGGCGAGAATCCGTGGCGAAGAGTAAAGATTTGAATATGTTGCTGGCCGGTTTCGGAGGCCAGGGTGTACTGTTTGCCGGAAAGGTGATTGCTTACGGTGGATTGATGGACAATAAAGAAATTTCCTGGCTGCCTTCCTACGGCCCGGAGATGCGCGGCGGCACGGCTAACTGCTCCATCTGTATTTCCGATGAACCGATCGGTTCTCCGCTGGTGCTTACCCCGAATGTATTCGTAGCCATGAACCTGCCGTCCTTCGACCGGTTTATCAACGACGTTGAACCAGGCGGCATCGTGGTGGTGGACAGCACCTTAATCAATAAAAAAGTGGAACGTACCGACGTACAGGCTTTCTATATTCCTGCCAGCAGGCTGGCGGAGGAAAACGGCCTAAAGGGCGGTGCAAACATTATTCTGATCGGCAAGCTTTTCCGGGAATGTGGATTCTGTTCCCGCGAAGCTTTGGATAAGGCGATTGAAAAGTGTGTGCCGGTGCACAAAGCCCATCTGATGGGAAATAATAAAAAAGCCTTGGAAATCGGAATGAGCTACGAAGGCTGATATTATTTAAGAAAGGTCCGGATTGCAAAGAATCCGGGCCTTTCTTGCATCTTATGGATAGAAAAGGTATAATGGAAAAAACATATCCGCCCATGTGGCGTCGATCATTTTTAGAAGGACGGCTACGGCTTTGGGAAAGGGGTTTTTATTTTGGGACAGACACCATATGTATCGGCCATTCTGGTGGCGGCGGGCGCTTCTACCCGTATGGGAGGCGGTGTTAACAAGCAATTAATGCCTATCCATGGGAAACCGGCCCTATATTATACCATTAAGGCCTTTGAGGACACAGATGCAGTGCGGGAGATTGTTCTTGTTTGCCGCCGGCAGGAAGCCGGTGCATTTGCACAGCTTGTGAAGAAATCCGGGTTTCAAAAGGTGAAGGCGTTTGCTACCGGCGGGGCGACCCGCCAGGAGTCGGTGATTTCCGGTATTGCATCCGCGTCTGCGCAGGCGGACTATTTTGCAATACACGACGGTGCGCGCTGCATGGTAACGCCACAGCTGATTGAACAGGTTATACGGGACGCGGTAGAGCATCGGGCGGCTACAGCCGCAGTGCCGGTAAAGGATACCATCAAGGTGTCGGATTCCGAAGGCTTTGTCTGGGGAACACCGCGCCGCTCGGTGTTGTGGGCGGTACAGACGCCGCAGATATTTGAAAAAACCTTATACATGCAGGCTGTGGCGGAAGCCAGAAAGAAAGGGGCCGATTATACCGACGATTGCCAGCTGGTGGAACAGCTGGGAGCACGGGTACACCTTTGTATGGGAAGCTATGAAAACAATAAACTGACTACGTCGGAGGATCTTGCCTTAGCCGAACAAATATTAAAGAAACGGGAGGAAGCAGTAAGATGAGAATTGGGCATGGCTATGATGTGCACCGTTTAACAGAAGGCCGGAAATGCATCATCGGCGGGGTGGAAATCCCTTTTGAGAAGGGGCTCCTGGGGCATTCCGATGCAGACGTGCTGGCCCATGCTGTGATGGACGCCCTCCTGGGCGCGGCCGCCTTGGGAGACATCGGCGGCTTGTTCCCGGATACCGACCCGCGTTACCAGGGAGCCGATAGCCTGCGGCTGCTTTCCTATGTGTGCGAGCAGGTTCGCACGGAAGGATATGAGATAGCGAACATTGACGCTACCATTCTTGCCCAAGCGCCCAAGATGAAACCTTATATAATGGAAATGCGCCAAAAACTTGCCGGGGTTTGCCGGGTTTCAGTGGATCAGGTGAGCGTCAAAGCAACCACAGAGGAAGGCCTAGGATTTACTGGTTCGGGGGAAGGCATTGCGGCGCATGCCGTATGCCTGCTCCTGTAGAAGCCGGTCTCCTTTCAAACGGCGGTAAGACGCTTTTTCCTCTGCCCTTATACCCGGTTTGTGGATAAGCAATGTCAAGCACTTTTGCATATACTGTTAAAAAACAGAGAGGTGATTGCAATGGGCAAGCCCATGCTTGTGTTGACTTCGATCACATATGCAATGAAGAGCAAGGATTTGCTTATGAATAAAGGAATTTCTTCCTATTTGGAGCGGATTCCCAAAACAGCAGAGACCGGGGGCTGTGGATACGGCCTGTATGTGCCCCGTCGGATTGACGAAGCGGAGGACATTCTGCGTCAGGCGGGCATCCGGATACTCAACCGGATGGACGGGGAGGCGTCGATGTGATTTATCTGGACAATGCAGCCACGACATTCCCCAAGCCGGCCCAGGTAAGCCAGGCGGTGCGCATGTCCCTGCAAAAATATGGTGCGAATCCCGGCCGGAGCGGACACTCGATGTCTATCCGTGCCGTAGAAGAAGTATACAAATGCCGCGCAGAGGCCGCGCAGTTTTTCCATGCGCAAGGCCCGGAGCAGGTTATTTTTACCCTAAACTGTACCCATGCCGTCAATTTGGTACTCAAAGGGCTGTTAAAGCCGGGGGATCATGTAGTGGTTTCCTGCTTGGAGCACAACGCCGTGATGCGGCCGCTGCAAAAGCTTTCCGAGATGGGGGTCGCTTATACAGCGGCCAAGGTGACCCCGGGGGACAACGACGCTACCCTCAATGGGTTTCGGCAAGCCTTGACGGCCAAAACCCGGCTGATCGTCTGTATGCACGCTTCCAACGTATGGGGGATACGCCTTCCAGTGGAACGCATCGCATCCCTTGGGCGGGAATATGGTGTGCCTATCCTGGTAGACGCCGCCCAGTCGGCGGGGGTTCTGCCAATTGATTTGCAGGACAGCGGCATTGATTATCTATGTGTAGCCGGCCATAAAGGGCTTTATGGCCCCATGGGTACCGGGATGCTTATCGTCAAAAACGGCGAGGAGCTTTCCACTTTGGTGGAAGGCGGCACAGGCACCAATTCGCTTTCCTATTTGCAGCCGGATTCCCTGCCGGAACGCTTTGAAAGCGGCACGCCCAATATGCCGGGGATCTCCGGCCTGCGCGCGGGGATTGCCTATGTGCGCAGCCTGACGCCGGAAGTTATCTTCCGCCATGAAAATAAGCTCATCATACGCCTTTATGACCATCTGAATGGGAAGAAAAGAGTAATTATTTATATGCCGCGCCCGGATTCGCGCTATTTTGCGCCGGTCCTTTCGTTTAATGTAGAAGGGGCGATGAGCGAGGAGATCGGCCAGCTTCTGAACAAAAACGGGGTCGCGGTACGCGCAGGGCTGCATTGCGCCCCGGCCGCGCATGTTTTCTGTGGCACCGAGCAAACCGGTGCGGTGCGTGTGTGTCCGTCGGCTTTCTCGACGAATGAGGAAATGGACCGCTTTGCGGCGATTCTTCATAAAATAATACGAAAATAACCCGGTAAAAGCATTGCATAACAGTCCAGATATGTTAAAATGAAGATGTCTAATAGCGGGGTGCCGTAGGAAGGAAGGCAAAAGGGATGGAATTTCTTTCTGAGTGGTTTAATATTATTTTGAATTCTGTTAAAAGCATACAGGCGAAAGATATTTTGGATATCGCCATCATTGCTTTTTTAATTTATAATTTGATCAAGTTAATGCGGGAGACAAGAGCGGAACAACTGGTCAAGGGCCTTTTGTGGGTGGTCATCGCTTTTGCTTTGTCTGAGCTGTTTCATTTACAGATGCTCAGTACATTGCTGAAAAATTTCTTCCAATTCAGCGTGCTGGCGCTCTTGATCTTATTTCAACCTGAACTACGACGTGCGTTGGAGCAGGTTGGCCGTAGCAACTTTGGCAAATACTGGTCGTTCGTATCCGGGGGGACTAAGGAAAGTGAAGAATACTTGAAGAAGCAGAAATGCTGCATCAAAGCGGTTGTGGATGCTTCCGTAGCGCTTTCCAAGACAAAAACAGGAGCGCTGATGGTGATTGAGCGCCAGACAAAGCTGGGCGATATCATCGCTACCGGCACGGTCATCAACGCGCTCCCGTCCCCTCCGATCATTGGAAATATCTTTTTTAATAAAGCTCCTCTGCACGACGGCGCGATGATCATCCGGGAGGGGATGATCTATGCGGCGGGTTGTATTTTGCCGTTGACCAAAAACACCTCCATCAGCATCGATTTGGGGACAAGGCACCGTGCAGGCGTGGGAATCAGTGAAAATTCCGACGCCATTGTGGTGATTGTTTCGGAAGAAACGGGAACCATTTCGATGGCGGTAAACGGGGTGCTCACCCGGAACTATACCAGAGAGGCACTAATGGGAGCACTGGAAAGCGCCCTCCTTCCGCAGACGAACGAATCCGGCGGCCACAAACAGATTATGCCGCTGCGCAGGAAGGAGAAAAAACATGAAAGAAAAAAATAAAAAACGGGATCCGTTTAATAAATTGTTTTATAACAACCGGTTTATCATGATTTTCTCGGTGGTAGCGTCTATTATTTTGTGGTTTGTGGTATCCTCTTCGCCGGATAATGAACAAACCATCCATATTGATAACGTTCCGGTAACGGTTAACCTTTCGGAATATGCGAAAACGAACAATTTAAAGGTTTATGGACAAAGCGTGACGGCGGCTACGGTGACGGTTCGTGGAAGCGCTTTGGTATTGGCGGGGATCTCCAGCAACGATGTGACGGTTAATGTACAAAATGTGGATTCGGTCACTCAAGCCGGGCAATATACGCTGCCTTTGTATGCAACCAGACAAAGGGCAAGCCTGAGAACCAATTATGAGGTGGACTCCACCACCTCCCCGGCTTCTGTTACCTTTATGGTAGACAAGGAATTGGAAAAAACGTTTACGGTGGAGGATGGGACGACTTACAAGGTAGCCGATAATTACTATGCTTCTTCGGCGAATTTCAGATGGCCGGATTCGGAAGAAAACCTGACCGAGATTACGCTGGTAGGCCCTGAATCGGAGATGAACCAAGTAAGCAAGGTAAGGGTGGTCTATGATTTTGGAGGGCCTTTGACAGAAACGCAGACTGCCACAACCAGGCTGGTGCTTTATGACGAAAACGACCAGGAGGTTACCAGCAAATACATTACCAGAAGCGATACCGGAGAACTGGTCAGCGAACTGCAAGTGTCTGTGAATTTGGTGGTGCTGCCCAGAAAGGAACTGCCCTTGGCAGTGGAATTTGAAAATAAGCCTTCCGGTTTTACTATTTCCGAACGCGTTACCATTGAACCCAATACCTTATTGGTGGCCGGGACGCAAGAACAGCTCTCCGCCCTTGACCGTATTGAGCTGGACCCGATTGATTTTGCCACCTTGAATCAAGATACCACAACCGTGACGGTCCCCATTAATTTACAAGGGCTTGAAAACCTCAGCAATTATCGCGAGGCAGTTATCCATATTGATATGAGCGGCATGGCGAGCAAAACCGTAGAGGTACCGGTAGCAAACGTCCTCACATTTGCGAACCTTACCAGCGACAAGGAGGCAAGCTGCTTAACAGCAACCCTGCCGGTAACCATTGTGGGTCCGGAAGATCAGATTGAAGGAATTACAGAAGCCAATATTCAGGCTATGGTCGATCTCAGCGGCAGAGAGATTCTCACCGGCCATGCGGAAATGCCGGTAAACCTTAGCGTTACAGGGAATGCAAATTTTTGGATTTTCGGAACCGATTATAAGGTCAATATTGAAATAAAAAACAAGGATGGATAAAGGCCGCACAAATAGAAATAATAATAGCGGATCTGGGAATGTGTGCGACATCCCAGATCCGCTTTTTTGGTTTACAAAATTAAATGCGTTCCGTTTTTTGTCTTGCAGTTAAGCAAAAAAGGGACTATCCTGATTCGCGTGCATACAAACAGGAACCTTTGCATACCCTTGTTTGATGCTATGGTTGCGTTCTTTGTTTCTTGTCGGCCAAAAGCTGTTCCTGATTGGGGCGGCTGTCGTCCATTAAAAAATCGGCCCATTCAAACGCAACAGAGGATACCAGCTTTTCGTATACCTGTAAACGTTCCATGTAATAAGCAATTTTTCCTTTGACCGCCGTTTCGCAGTTTTCCCAACCAAGCGACCGGACAATTGCCGTCAATTCGTAAATCGGCAGGCCGATCGCGTGGGTTTCTACGTGAACGGTGGCGCAGGCTTGGCCCACCGCGTGGCATAGCGCAATATCGGCGGGATCGGCTAATTTTTTGGCAAGCGCGTGAACTTTCAGAAGTGCCCTTTTTGCTTCCGGCATTTTTATTTTCCCTTTCGCCCACTCTTTGCAGAGGAGGATTGCCTGTTCCGGTTCCTTGTGATCCGGATGGCGTTTGTTCAGTATCCTGGCGGGTTCCTCCGCGCAGGCCAATGCCCACATAACCAGTGTACGGTGCTTTTGCTGCCTTATGAGCTGTAACAACTCCTGCAAACTGGCGCTTTCCCTGGAAAACAGGATTTGATTTTTTCGGCGTATTTTTTGTTTTACATCTTCCAATTCCATCGATTACCTCTGTATCATTGATTTTTATTCTTATTTTACCAGTATAAAAGAAAACGAAACGGCCGTCAACGTATCGCCTTTTTACCGTGTATATTGGAAAAATAGAAAGTTACGTAGGATGGAAAGAAGCGCTAGCAGACTATGCAGGACTCCGTCAGAGGAAGATAGAGCGATAAGCTTTGTGGTATTAACCAAAAATGAACCAAAACCGCCAGCGAAAGCCGTTGTGTTATAAAATAGAATATGCTATGATAAAACCAAACTTTTAGAAGGAGGTGTTTTGATCATGGAAGCGTTTATGCCGTATATTTGGCTGGGCGTTATCATCCTGATGGCAGTGTTGGAAGCGGTGACTACGCAGCTGGTGTCTATTTGGTTTGTCATCGGCGGTGTGGTAGCGTTGATATGCAGCGTATGCGGCGTGTCCATCCCCGCGCAGTTGATTCTGTTTTTTGCGGTAACGGCCATCACTCTGTTGATTACGCGCCCGCTAGTGAAAAAGGCCCTGTTGGTAAAAAAAGTAGATACCAACGCAGGCCGCTACATTGGTATGACCGGGTTTGTGACCCAGAAGGTTGACAATCAGGCGGGGGAAGGGCAGGTCAACGTCTCCGGCAGTATCTGGACCGCCCGCTCCGCAGAAGGGAGTATCCTGACGGAAGGGACGAATGTGAAGGTGGAAGCAATTGAGGGAGTCAAACTCATTGTACGCGCTATCCAAACCTAAAATTTGAGACAAAAGAAGAGGAGGGCTAATAATGCCGTCAGCATTGTATATCATTCTTGCTCTGATCGCAATCGTGATCATTATTTTAATTTGTAACATCAAGGTTGTCCCACAAGCACATGCTTTTGTCATGGAGCGTCTGGGCGCCTACAACACTACCTGGGGTACCGGCCTGCATGTGAAAATCCCATTTATGGACCGTATCGCCAAAAAGGTTTCCTTAAAAGAGCAGGTGGTGGATTTCCCACCCCAGCCGGTTATCACAAAGGATAACGTTACCATGCAGATTGATACGGTCGTCTATTTTCAGGTCACCGATCCCAAACTGTATACCTATGGCGTGGAACGCCCGATTTCCGCTATCGAGAATCTGACGGCCACCACCCTGCGCAACATCATTGGTGAACTGGAACTCGACCATACCTTGACATCCCGCGACGTGATCAATACAAAAATCCGTACGATCCTGGACGAAGCTACGGATGCCTGGGGCATCAAAGTAAACCGCGTAGAACTTAAGAATATCCTGCCGCCCAGAGAGATTCAGGATGCGATGGAGAAACAGATGAAGGCCGAACGCGAACGCCGCGCCAAAATTTTGGACGCGGCGGGTGAAAAGCGCAGCGAAATCCTGGTGGCGGGAGGCCATAAAGAAGCTGCGATCCTAAAGGCGGATGCGGTAAAAGAAACCAAGATCCGAGAAGCACAGGGTGAGGCGGAAGCGATTATCTCTGTGCAAAAGGCGTATGCGGACAGCTTGCGGATGCTGAATGAAGCCGATCCCACTGACCGCGTTATCGCCCTGAAAAGCCTGGAGGCCTTTGAAAAGGCGGCCGACGGTAAAGCCACCAAGATTATCGTACCTTCTGAAATTCAGTCGTTGGCTGGTTTGGCTGTCTCTGCTAAGGAATTATTTTCCGACGGAGCAAAGTAAGAGCGGTAAATACAAGTCACATTATACAAAATAACCCGTTTTTTGCTCTCTTCCTCGCTTCATAAATACAAAATTCATGGGAGAGATCTCCCGATACTTGCATTTAATTGTAGAATGCAATAGAATGAAGGTAGTATTCTTTTCGGGGGGAGTGGAACATGGCGCTGTCTTCTCTTAAGACGTATGGGAGTATCTTTTTTCGTCTTCTAGGGGAAGGTGCGTACATGTGGGACAAATAAACAAATGACACAGGCTGTGGTGGAAATTGCCACAGCCTGCCTTTTTGTTTTCCCTGCAAAAGATGGATCATTTCAGATAGGAGCAATGAAGCATGAGCAATTCAAAAAAGGTAGCGGTTATTATGGGAAGCGACAGCGATTTTCCCATCGTATCCGGCGCGGTAAAAACGCTGAAGTCTCTGGAAATTCCAGTAGAAGTCCATGTGATGTCCGCCCACCGCACGCCGAAAGCGGCTGCTGAGTTTTCGGCCACCGCCAGGGAAAACGGCTTTGGCGTTATCATCGCGGCGGCGGGAAAAGCGGCCCATTTGGCGGGTGTTTTGGCGGCGCATACCACACTGCCGGTGATTGGCATCCCGATTAAGTCTTCTACGCTGGACGGCCTGGACGCCCTGCTTGCTACGGTGCAGATGCCCAAAGGCATTCCGGTGGCGACGGTGGCCATTGACGGCGCGGACAACGCCGCCCTGTTAGCGGCTCAGATGCTTTCGCTCTCGGATGAAAAAGTAGCGGAAAAATTGCTGGCTCTTAAGAAGGATATGGCCGACGGCGTAGCCAAAAAGGACTTAGCCCTTCAGGAAGCGGTAAACGCCCTGTAAATAGGAAAGCCCATGGATTGAAACGAATAGGGAGGAATGGTTTATGTATGAAAAGCCCCATGAGGAATGCGGTCTGTTCGGTGTGTATGACCCGCACGGCCAGGCGGTAGCCGATGAAGCTTATCTGGCTTTGTATGCATTGCAGCACAGAGGGCAGGAAAGCGCCGGGATTGCGGTGAACGACGGAGGTGTGATCCGTTTTCACAAGGATGTCGGCCTGGTTCCTGAAGTATTCAACGAGAAAAACCTGCGGGATCTAGGGGAAGGGCAGATTGCGGTAGCCCATACGCGCTATTCACCGGGCAATAAGCAGGAGCGCGCTGCCGCCCAGCCACTGGTTATGCGCTATGTCAAAGGGACCATTGCCATTGGGCACAACGGCGCCATCTCTAACGCCGGCGAGCTCAGGGAGGAACTGGAACAGGGCGGCGCCATCTTCCAATCCAATTGCGATGCGGAAATCATTGCTTATATGATTGCCCGCGCCCGCTTAACCTCCGGTTCGGTTGAAAAAGCTGTTCAGATGATGATGGAAAAGGTTAAGGGCGCATATTCCTTAGTTTTGATGTCTCCCCGCAAGCTGCTCGGCGTACGCGACCCGCACGGCTTCCGCCCGCTTTCCATCGGCAAGTTGGGCGACAGCTATATGCTGGCTTCCGAAACCTGTGCGTTCGACAGCCTGGGCGCGGAGTTTGTGCGCGACGTGGAACCCGGCGAGGTAGTAGTCATTGATAAGGACGGCCTGCACAGCCACAAGGAAATGTGCGGCGGCAAAACCTCTATGTGTATCTTTGAATATGTTTATTTTGCGCGTCCTGATTCCGTGGTGGAGGGCGTGAGCGTCCATGTAGCCCGCCAGCGCGCCGGCATGATTCTGGCTAAGGAACATCCGGTGGAGGCGGATATGGTATGCGGAGTCCCCGATTCCGGCTTGGACGCGGCGCTTGGCTACGCACAGGAATCCGGTATTCCCTATGGAATCGGCTTGATCAAGAACAAATACATCGGTCGTACGTTCATCGAGGATACCCAGAAAAAGCGTGAGCGTGCGGTGCGCATTAAGCTCAATGCCCTATCCGCGGCGGTAAAGGGGAAACGGATTGTCCTGGTGGACGACTCGATTGTGCGCGGCACGACCAGCGCCCATATCATTCAGATGCTGCGGGAAGCCGGGGCCAAAGAGGTGCACTTCCGGATTTCTTCCCCGCCGTTTTTGCATCCCTGCTATTTCGGAACCGACATCAGTTCCCGCAAGCATTTGATTGCCTGCCGGATGTCGCTGGATGAAATCTGTAAGGAAATCGGCGCGGATACCTTGGGCTATTTGAGCATTGAAGGCATCCATGCCATCGCCAAGGAAGCGAGAATTGATTTTTGCGATGCATGTTTTACCGGAAATTATCCCATTGAAGTACCGGATGAAATGCCGGTGGACAAGTTTGCCAATAAAATTACCGGTTAACGTTCGAGTTTAAAAACTGTGGAG
>CAMMKL010000032.1 GCA_946497265.1 uncultured Clostridia bacterium
AACGTCCGGGCTGCGGCGCATGGAGATCAGCTGAAAACTGGAAAGTTCCACTACGGCAAAATCCTCTTCCCCGATGCGCTCAATTTCCGGGAGCAGGGGGCGGCCGATGTTGCCGCCCAGATGTACGGTTTTCCCCGCGGCTTTGAGCATTTCGGACACAATCGTGGTGGTGGTTGTTTTGCCGTCCGAACCGGTTACGGCGAAAATTTTGCAGGGGCACAGATCAAAAAAGACCTCCATTTCCGAAGTAACCGCCACGCCGCGGGCACGAGCCGCCTCCAGCTCCGGCAAATGGAATTTCATGCCCGGCGTGCGGAAAATCACGTCAACATCCAGGTCTTTCAGATAGTCCTCTCCCAAATGGAGCTCAACCCCACGGCTCTCCAGCTCGCGGGCGGTTTCCCCCAGCTCTTCACGGCTCCGCCGGTCGCAGGCAAGCACCCGGCAGCCTTTTTCCTGAAACCGGCGGATTAAAGGCAGGTTGCTGCCGCCGATCCCACAAAAAGCCACGCGCTTCCCTTTCATCCCTCTGAAAAAACGCTCTATACGATCATCCATATCATTCATCCTCTCTTAAATTCTCTCTCCCCATTACCAGGCCGATTTCCTTTCATTGCGTGACTCATCGTCTTCATTTTGGGCAGGGGATTCCGGTTTCATACATAACATGCGGCCATTCCCCGTCTTTTCTTAACGGGAAGCCGCTCCTAATTCCGTCTATTCTTTTTATTATACTGTTTCTCCTTTAAAATAGCAACGTAATTTCTAGCAAAGTTACCCTTAAGCAGCGTTCCGCCTTACACCACAGGCGGGATTTGTATCAAAAACCGGCAACTTATTTGAATCATCCTCCTATCTGCCGGAATCAATCCAAAACGGCCCTTTGTAACGTTGACACTTTATAAATTCTATATTACAATAGGGTTTACGAGCAAGCTGAGCAGCCGCGGGTGCAGTCCCGAAAGGGCGCACGCGAGGAAAGTCTGGGCTCCACAGGGCAAGGATAACGGCTAACGGCCGCCGGGGGCGACCCCAGGGAAAGTGCAACAGAGAGATACCGCCGCATGATGATGCGGTAAGGGTGGAAAGGCGGGGTAAGAGCCCACCAGCGTGCGGGAGACCGCACGGCTATGTAAACCCTATCCGGAGCAACACCGCGGAGGAACCGATGCGCCGGCCCGGCGCGTTCCATGGAGGTGGCACTGAGCAGAGGCGGCAACGCCCTGCCAAGATAGATGGCTGTTCACGACAGAACCCGGCTTATAGGCTTGGTCGTTTTAAAATAACCATTGCTTTGATTGGAGCGATGGTTATTTTTTATTTTAGGTTTGCCAAACGTTTGCCCTGTGGCCCGGTTTACGGGCAGACAAAACATTTTCAGGCCAAGATCTTTCGCTTTTAACGGCCAAAAGATCGCGCTTCTTTTTGTCGAATTGGGTGTTTACAAGATTTCATTTGGATGGTATAGTAAAATTGTCTGTACTAAAAAATATACAACCGATGTGTGGATATCCGCTTACTTTGTAGGTAAGTAGCCATGCTGCAATTAGATTGTGGAGGAATGAGTATGAAATTGGCTTTTTCTACGTTGGGCTGCCCGGACTTTGACTGGCCCGACATTTATTCTATGGCAAAAGATTTCGGCTTTTCCGGGATTGAGTTGCGCGGGCTGGGAAATGATATTTTCTCCGTGCGCGCAAAGCCGTTTAGCAAGGAAGGGCTGCCGAAAACCATTGAACAGTTGCAAAAAAAGCACTTGGAAATCCCCTGTGTTTCTACCGGCTGCGCGCTCAAATGCAAAGAAAAGGCAAAGGAAACGCAAGAAGAGATTCGGGAATACATCGACTTGGCCGCTAAGCTCGGCGCTCCGTATATCCGGATCCTGGGGGATCTGAAGCCCGCGCCGGAAGGTGAGGTGGACGACGATTTCGTCCTGGAGCAGTTAAAAGCCTTGGTACCCTATGCGGAACAGAACGATATCACCCTGCTGGTAGAAACCAACGGCGTATATGCCGACACTTCCCGTCTGCACAATCTGCTCAACCAGGTGGGCAGCGACAACGTGGCGGCCCTGTGGGATATCCATCATCCCTACCGCTTCGCCGGGGAAAAGCCGGAACAGACCGTGCAGAACCTGGGCAATTACATCAAATACACCCACATAAAGGATTCTATTCTGATTGACGGGGAAGTACAGTACCGGCTTATGGGCGAGGGCGACCTGCCCGTTGATGATATCATGCGCGCGTTGCAGTCCATCAATTACGAGGGCTACATCTCGCTTGAATGGCTCAAACGGTACGCGCCCAACCTGAGCGACGCGGGCATCGTATTCCCCCATTTCTCCAATTTTATGAGCCAGTACATGGAGGAAAAGCGGGAGGATTCCCGGCTTTACGACAATAACCTGGGCACAGGGAAATACGTTTGGCCCAAGGAACACCTGATCGACCTGACGTTCCCACAGGTGCTGGACCGCATGGTAGAAGAATTCCCCGATCAGTACGCGTTCCGTTACACCACACTGGACTACACCCGCACCTATTCCGAATTTCGGGACGATGTGGATACCTTCGCCAGAGCCTTGATTGCAATGGGCGTCAAGCGCGGGGATCATGTGGCCATCTGGGCCACCAACGTGCCGCAGTGGTATATTACCTTCTGGGCAACCACGAAAATCGGCGCTGTGCTGGTTACGGTAAATACGGCGTATAAGATCCACGAAGCCGAATATCTTTTGCGCCAGTCCGATACGCATACCTTGGTAATGATAGACGGCTTTAAAGATTCCAATTATGTAGAGATCATGCAGGAGCTCTGCCCGGAACTGGCAACGGCCGATTCTTCCAAGCCCCTGCACATCCGCCGGCTGCCCTTCCTGCGCAACATCATTACAGTGGATTCCAAACAGCCCGGCTGCAAAACCTGGGAGGAGTGCGAAGCTCTGGCCCGCACCGTGCCCATGGCCGAGGTGCTGCGCCGCATGGCGGAGATACATAAGCACGACGTCTGCAACATGCAGTACACTTCCGGCACCACCGGTTTCCCCAAAGGCGTCATGCTCACCCACTATAATGTGGTGAATAACGGGAAAGCGATCGGCGACTGCATGGACCTTTCCACCGCCGACCGTCTGATGATCCAGGTGCCCATGTTCCACTGCTTCGGCATGGTGCTCGCCATGACTGCGGCGATGACCCATGGAACTACCATGTCGCCTATCCCGGCTTTCTCACCCAAAAAAGGCTTGGATTGCATCAACCGGGAAAAGATCACCGCGTTCCACGGGGTACCCACCATGTTCATCGCCATGCTGTCCCATCCGGATTTCGAAAAGACCGATTTCAGCCACATGCGCACCGGCATCATGGCCGGCAGCCCCTGCCCGGTCAAGGTTATGCAGGACGTCGTAGATAAGATGAACATGAAAGAAATCTGCATCACCTATGGGCAGACGGAGGCTTCTCCGGGATGCACCATGAGCAAGACGACGGATTCCCTGGATGTGCGCGTCAACACAGTGGGCGGCGCCATGTTCGGCGTGGAGTGCAAAATCGTAGATCCCGAAACCGGCGAGGATCTGCCCGACTATACCGACGGGGAATTCGTGGCCCGCGGCTATAACATCATGAAGGGCTACTACAAGATGCCTACCGCTACCGCCGCGGCCATTGACGAAAACGGATGGCTCCACACGGGCGACCTCGCCCAGCGCGACGCCGACGGTAATTACAAGATTACCGGCCGCATCAAGGATATGATTATCCGGGGCGGTGAAAATATATACCCCAAGGAGATCGAAGACTTTATTTATACCCATCCCAAGGTGTCGGATGTGCAGGTCATCGGCGTACCGGATAAACAGTACGGCGAAGAGATCATGGCCTGTGTCATACTCAAGCAGGGGGAAACCATGACGGAAGACGAACTCAAGGAATTTGTTTCCTCCCATATGGCCAAGCACAAAACCCCCCGGTACGTGGACTTTGTAGAAAGCTTCCCGATGAACGCGGCGGGAAAAATCCTGAAATATAAGATGCGGGAGGAAGCGGTCGAAAAGCTCAAGCTGCAGGCGGATGCAAGCATCGAAACCGCCTAAAGCCGACTGTTTCTCAGTAAGCCCATACCTGCAAAAGCTTTGCAGGTATGGGAAGCATTCGGTATTCCCGCATGATTAGGAAACCAAACGGAAAAACACCCTTTGATGCAGAATGTTGCCTGCATCAAAGGGTGTTTTTCTTCTTTCTCCATGTCTATGTTTGATAGTTGGACGATTGGCCTTCGGTTCCATTTATGCCTAGCTTTACCGCCCATAATCAGCTAACGCGTCTTCCGAAAGACTTACGTCGGCCGCAGCCGCGCGGTTTTTCAGCAGTTCCGGTAAATACTCCTTTGAAACATAGCTGGTAAGCACGCTGCTTTGAACCTCTTCAAACGGTTGGTAAGTAACCTCCCTGTTTAAAAGCGTTACTTTCGACGACCCCAAATCATACTCTTCCCCGATGTTCCCAGAGGTAAGAACATCCCCCAATACGTCCATGGAATGATAAGACACCGTGAGTTCATCGTAAGTGATGGTTTTGATTTCCGTCTTTTCCTGCCCATCTTCCTGCGTCTTAACTTGGTATTCGTAGGTCGCGTCGGAAATATAGTTTTCTTTGTCTTCTTCGTAAAAGCGCTTCGCTTCTTTCAGCACTTCTTCCGATGGTGTTTTTGCTATCGCTGCCGCTGTTTTCTGCTTGTAATCGGCAAGGACGTATTCAAAATAATCGGCCAATTCAAATTGGCGCACGCCCATCACAGCTTCCCCTTTGGCAATTTTTTCTTCTCGCGTCTTGTTTTCCTGTTCCATATCCGTTTTCAACGTTTCAAAAGAAAACGGTTCGGCCGCCTGGTATTCTACGGCAAGGTCAAAAAGGCTGTAGGCTTCCACAGCGTATTGCGCTGCGTTCTGGTAAAGCGCCTGCGTATCCTCTCGGTCGATCAGATCCCGTTATACAATATCGAAAAACAGGGAGAATTCTTCGGAATAAATCCTGTGATCCCCAAAGGTCAAAACAGGGGTTTCCTCTTTTGCGCAGCCTGCCGGTACACACACAAAGCAGAACGCCAGGCACAGAACTAAAAACGATTTTATTTTCATCCGATCTTCCCCCATCCGATAAATAGGGCTTTCCGGAAAAGCGGCAAGCTTTTCCGGAAAGCTTATAAAAGTCTAATACGAGTTATCTGCTTTTTCTTTTTAGCAGCAGGAGAGCGCCCACAGCCGCAACGCCCAAAACAGAGAGTGCCGTAAGCGGCATGGAATCGCCCGTTGTGGGAAGATTCGGATCCGATGTTCCAGGATCTTCCGTGCCGGGAACCTCCGCCTGCAGTTTGCCATAAGCCTCCTGCAGTTGCGCTACCGTCGCTTCGATCAAGGCGTTTTGATCCTTGCCGAGATCCTGCGCCATCAAAGCCTGTGCGTTGGCAATCGCTTCTCTGGCAAACGCGGCGCTTTCGGCACTGTACTGGGAAAGTTCAAGGCCCTGCAGTTTTTCCAGCCATTCTTCCAGGTTGCCTTTGTCGGCACGCAAGCGCAATGCAACCATCGCGTCCAGCAGCTCGGAGCACATAGCGTCGATTTCATCCTGCGTGGCCGTGTCGTTGTTATCGTACATATCCTTGGCTTTTTCCAAAACGGTTCGGAAATTGTCTTTATTCTGGTCGTCTACATACTGATCCAGATCGTAACCTTCCGCCTCTGCAATGATTTTGCCAAGTTCGCTCTTGTCGCCCGCTTCGGGAAGGGGAACCAGGTTGTCAAAGGCCGCTTGCAGCGTATCCATCGCTTGCGAGATGTCGGAGGCCATCGCGTCCGGATCTTGTGCCACCAGCTTGGCTTCTTCCAGAGCCTTTTGGAAGGCTTCCTTTTCTGCGCCGTCTTCATAGGAATCCAGATCGACGGCATCCATCTGCGCAATCAATTGGATGAGTTCCGTTTTGTCGCCCTGTACAAATCCCAAGCCCTGAATGGCCAGCAACAGGTCTTTCCACGCCTGGTCCACCTGCTCCTGAGTGGCGTTCTCGTCCTCGTAGATGTCCGTAGCTTCGTTCAAGACCGCATAGAAAGCTTCCTGCGCCGAGGGCACCAATTGATCGACGTCGCCGTTCTCCACATGTGCGTTCGCCAAGCCCAATACGTACTCCAGCGTACTTTTGTTTACCGGGGCAGAGGTTGTCTGGATGGCCCCCAAATCAGGAGAAGCCGCATCCACTTCATTTCCCATCATATCTGGAATTTGAGCATAAAGCGCAGGAATCGGACGTCCCGCGTCAATCGCGGGAGAATCCTGCTGCAATTCATAGGCAGACAGGTCCCAAGCATCTGCGATATTCCCGGCAACCAACGCTTCGGCGTTACCGTCGCCCATGGTCCCCGGCGCTTGGAACAAGGGATCCATATCCCATAAGTTATCCTGATAGAACGCGCTGTCTTTGTTGATTCCTGAAGAATCAAAATTATAGAATAGGTTGTTGCCAAAGCAGTTGCCGTCCCCTTCCGCTACCACACTGTCTTCCGCAAGAGATTTGGTATTATTGAACTGGTTTACTTCGCTGTCACGGAAAGCATAGGGCTCTCCAGCGCGATAGAAAATATTATTGTAAATAGCTACCGACTGGTACTGTCCGGATTGGCTTTCAAAAAAGCGGTCGTATTCCGGGACAAAGTCAACTGCGTCTTCCGGGTTGTAATAGACCGTGTTGTTGAAAACGGAACAGTTAATGCTTCCCGGCCGGGTGTACAGCAGCGCATAGAAGCCCGCGTCGCCCTGGCTGATGTTGTAGCAGTAGTAGGAGTCGAAGGAGGGAAGGTTTGCCGGTGTGCAGAATTGCACGAACCCGCCCACATTCTGATGGCTGTAGTTGTATTTCACCGCCACGTTTTCATTGAGCGCGTCGACCTCAATCCCCTGCGCGTCATTCGCCAGATAGGCCCGGCTGACTTCATTGTACTGGATTACCGCATTGGACACCAGATAGGGGAAAATGCCGGCGGCAGCCGCCGTATCGTAGCAGGGTTCGTCCACGAGGTTGTATTCGGTGACCACTCCGTCCATGCACTGCAGGATGATTCCGTCGCCGTCAATCCGGCGGATAATATTGCTGCCGATGTAGATGTTGGTGGAGGGAGTAAATTCACCCAAGCTTCCCTCGCCGGCGGAATTTACTACGCTCCAGCGTCCGCCCCATTGACCGTTTTCCGTCATTTCCCTCGTCTTCCAAGGAGAAAGCAGGAAGAAACCGCTGCGGCCTACGTCTTCGATGGTGCAGTTGGTGATGCGCACGTCGTTAAACCAGGTGGGCCGGCGTTCAGAAGCCTCAAAACTGGTATTTACAAAGAAAATAATGCCGCCGGATTCCTTGCCGATATTTCCTTTATCGTTCCCCTGGAATCCATGGATGTATACGTTGTTGATGTAGATATGATCGATTTGACCAACGTCCTCGGCGGTGATATACATGCCGCGTTCCATCTCGCGGCTGGGATCGACGTGGTTGTCCTCGTCAAATCCAGGGTTGGCAAATTCAATGTTGCTGATCTCCCAGTAGGACTGGTTGTGCAGGTAAAACGTCTGGTTTACCCTTCTGCCGTACATCGGGGTCGCCACGCGCATCAGGTCTTCCGTCATGTTGGCGTCCTCATCCATCAAAATCCTGGGCAGGTCGCCTGTCCCGTAGCTCGAAAGGATAATGGGGCTGCCCTCTGCGCCGGAGCCCTTGGGCCACAGCATCCCGGTCCAGGTTTCCCCGCATTTGAGCAAAATCTGCGAGCCGGGCAGGAAAGTAGTGCTGTTGACCTTTTCGATAGACTGCCAGGCCGTTTCCGGCGAGGTTCCGTCGTTGTTATCGTTGCCGCCGGTCGCGTCCAGATAAAAAGTCTTACCAGCTGTAGTAACGACGGTCAGCTGGCCCTCCGCCGTGCTTTCGCCCACGGTGAAACGCAGGGTGTAGGTCTTATCCTGCTCCCGGGCGGGGATCAGTCCGAATTCCACGCGATAGGTGACGTCGTCTACTTTCTCCACCTTGTTCACCGCCGCCTGCGCGTCGTTGCCATCGTAATCCTGATACGCAATTGTCACAGACGCGGTAGTCAAATCGACGGCTGGTTTTTGCACCAGCACGATCGTCGCGGAACCGTTTTTCAAGTCTCGGATCTCTGCGATTTCCGGCTTAACATAGCTTTCGTCTGCGGGAAGTGTCACCGTTTGGCGGAACTTCGCACTGGAAAGGCTCAGTTCAAAGGTTGTTTCCGTCTCTACATCACGCGCCACGCTCGGATGGGTGATGGTCGCGGTACGGGTCTCTTCGTCATACGTAAGCGTACAATCCAGCCGCTGCGCGCTTTCCTCTCCCGTTTGATAGGTCAGGGTGACGTCTTCTTCTGTTGGCGGCGTCTGCCGGCTCTCCGGGTAGGTTACGGTGATGGTCGTCGGGTCGGTACGGGTGGCAGAAACCGGAGCTCCTACCTCTTCAATGGAAAAATCATCTACATAGACATTTCCATCCGTCGCCAGATCATTGCTGGCACGCACCACGCCAACATTTGCAAACGTTGTGTCCGCCTGCGTTGTAAAGCGGTTTGTATACTGATAATAGGCTCCAAAGCAATTGGAATCGGTATCCAACAGCATCTTGGGTTCCCCGCCGTTTAAGAAAGCGCGTACGCGCGCCCCTTTGCCGTCTTCCGCTTTTACCCAAACCTTCAGCTCATATTCTGTGTTGGGTTTTAATTCCACGCGTTGGTCAACCGCGCTTCCGGCGGCAGGCAGCAAAACGGCATTTGATCCGGAATGGGCCGTTTCTTCACCGAACACCGTCTTCGCGCCTCCGAAGAGATACCATTTTCCCGCAGCGATTGCATCCGTATTGAAATTGTCTTCCCCGTCAAAGGTTATGTTCGTCAACATACCCGAGTCCACTTTTTCAAACGGCGCCGGATACTCCGTCTCTGCGGCCGACACGGCCGGAAGCTGACTTACAAGCATCGCACAGCCCAATAGTCCAGCAAGCGCCCTGCGCAGGGATTTTTTAACAGACATTTTTTAACACTCCTTTTCTGCTTATTATGGTTTTGATTACTCTAACTCTAGTGAATTATCTGTTCTAGATCCCCCTTTCTATAAAAGCAGTGAACTATGCGTGCTATACATAAATAAATTTCTTTTATAATTAAAAATTTATTTATGCAGTTTTCATATTTAAAGTACCACACGGTATCATATTTGTAAATCTAAAAACACGAACAATTTACAATTTTACGAAGGATATCAATAAAATTTTATGGAAATTATTTTCCAAATTATCTCTTAATGCTGTCAAAAAACTATTCAACCCTTTCAGGAAAGCAAAAAATTCCACCCATACAGATGCTCTACTGTACTGGTGGAATTTAACTTTTACTACCTAATATTACACGTTATCCTGTTGTGGAAAACAAATCGGGATAGGCAGCCAGCTTCGTATCATTGGATTCTCACTAGTACGATGCAGCAGACTGGACTCCGGGGCAAATAAGGTACGCATCATATCCAGAGGGGGCAAAGAAAGAGCCGCTTCCTTATCTTTTTCTTCCGCCACGGTTACAGTTTGGTCCCTAACACAAATCTCATACCGGCCTACGCCCTGCACCTCAATCACCAGGCTCCCCTGTTGAAGCTTGAACACGCCGGCCTTCAGGCCAAGGAAGGCTTTGATCACACGAGGATAATCAAACACCTGGAAACTGGGGCCGGAAAACAGATGGAATCCCTCTGCTACCTTCATAAACTCCCCGGCCATTTTGGTTTTATAATACGGCACGGAAAACGTGAGTTCCCTTTTTTCTTTTTCCAACAACTTCATCACGGCCGGCAAGGTCATTTCTTCGTCTGCCAGCACCAACTCCTGGATCAAACCTTCATTGTTTACACAGCAATAGCCGGCAAAGCCCGCTTCCTTCAGAAGGACATATACGCGGGCGTTCCAGCTTTGGGCAATCTCCAAAAAGCGTTCTTCTCTACGCCGGGCATGCAGAGGCTGGCGGTCGTGCAGAGCAGCGCAGGCCGCGAGGTACTCCATATTTTCAGCAAGCGGAAGCAGGGTGATGCCGTCAGTAGAAATTGCCCTGCAATGGCGGCGGTTTTCCGGGATCATAGTGAATTGTACAACCGTGCCGCAACGAGCAAACCCGAAACGCTCATACCGCTGCCGGTTTCCGCTTAGTACCATCAAAGCAGCCCCATGTTCCTTTGCCTCCCGCACGGCTAATGGCATCAGCCTGCTCATATAACCTTTTCCCCGATCATACGGGTGGGCAGAAACCGTTCCGATGCCCCGCATCGCAAGCTCTTCCCCATTCACATGCAGCGTTATGGGAAAAGATCCTACCATCGCACGCACCCGTTGGTTCTCCTCTATGATATAATGGCACCGGGCTGTTTCCGGGTGATGATCATAAAGCTTAGGGAGCAGCGCTTTGAAATCCTCCCGAAACACCATGTTCCCAAAATCAATCAGCTCATCGTATTGCTCCGCTCTGCCCTTGCCAATTTGATAATCTTCCATACTTTCATCCTTTCCAAAAGACAGCCCCTGCTTTTCAACAGGGGCCCATTTTTCTGTCTGTGTATGATTCCTATATGACCAGCCATTATTCTCTTACAGGCGCATCGCTTGCAAAAAGCCTGTTAAGAGTTTCATCGTCTACCGTTTCGCTGTCAATGGATTTCTGTTCGTTTAAGATCTTTAACCGCCATTTAAAATCCTCAATCCCGCGTTTGGTATCGTCGTCATAGGTACCGCTGGGCGGATTTTTATAATAAAAGCCCAACTCCCGCATACGGTTTTGAAGCGTCACGATGGCGTCGCCACTGTCCCCATAGCGCAACACTGTCCCGGCCGGGAAGGGATTGCCGCTTGCCATTGAAGAAGCCTCGGAAGACGACGGGGCGGGCGGTTCGGAAGAAGCCGGGGCAGAGGATTCCGGTTCCGAAGCGCTTGGTTCGGAAGAAACCGCGGGTTCTGAGGACGTCTCTGAAGTAGGTTCCTCCATCGTGCTGACCAGTTCGGGGTACATGTTTCCCGCCATAAAGCTCACGGCGTCCCACATACTTCTG
Organism: uncultured Clostridia bacterium; assembly: GCA_946497265.1. Taxonomy (GTDB): domain Bacteria; phylum Bacillota; class Clostridia; order Oscillospirales; family Acutalibacteraceae; genus CAMMKL01. The sequence continues at coordinate 11,139 of CAMMKL010000032.1, forward strand.
CCCTGCCATTCCATTAGGGAAGGATCCATCTCAAAGACTCGCCCGTTCTGTACGGCAGCCAGATTTTTATATTCCTCGCTGCTTTCCAATTGTTCCTTTACGCCGGGCTTGCAAAAGATGTAGGTGGGATTCCCCAGCCGCAAAACGTTTTCTTCCATCTTTCCTTGCGTAGAAGACGCCGCAATATTGACCGCGCCCGCGTATTCCAGCAGGGAATTCGCAAGCTGGTCCCCGGTCACGGCGCTTCCGTCCAAATCATACAGATAGCAGGCCGTCACCAAAATATCGCTTTGGGGGATTTCCCGTTGTATGGTATCCAAAATTTCAAACAGGTTATCGACCGACTTTTGTGCTTTTTCATATCCGGTCTTTCCTCCGCGCAATACGGAACCCAGCTGGACATAAAGCTTTTCCAGCTGTTCGCGGTTATTGGCCGGTTGCAAAACCAACACCTTTATCCCCGCGTCGCTTAGCGCTTGGGCCTGGTCTTCCGGTAATGGGGAATCCGCCAATACCAGCTCCGGGGTAAGCGCCTTGACGGCCTCCAGATCCAATCCCGCGGCGCTGCCCACGTTCGGCAACACCTGCAGGTCTTCCTGGGTACACTCTTCGGTTTTGCCCACCAGGCAGACTTCCATTTTCATATTGAGCACCACGTCGGCCAGCGAAGGCGATAAGGCAACCACACGTTCAGGCTGCTGATCAAATTGCAAGCTCCCTAAGACAAGGGGGTAATCCTTGCCGGCTGGGCCGTCGCTCGCCGTGATATCCACCGGTTGGGAAGCGCACCCCCCAACCAGGGCAAGCATCATAAGCAACGCAGCGGCAAGCGCCGCCATCTTTTTTTTCAAACCGCATACTCCTTTCCAAATTTACAGGGACATCCCGCGTTTTAACCGGGATTCCACCATAGCTATGTATTGCTTTGCGCAGCGCGGCGAACGCCCGCCCCGTTCCAACGCCCATCGTTCTGCGCCGAGCTCTAGCTCTGCACTGTTGGCCTTTAGGCCCCGTTCTTCCGCAAGCGCCTGCACAATATCCAGATAGTCGGCTTTACCGGGCACGGTAAAATTGACCGAAAGGCCAAACCGGTCGGCCAGAGATAGGCTTTCCTGGATGGTATCCCCACGGTGGATTTCGTCGCCCTCCCGGTCGGAAAAAGTCTCCCGCAGCAAATGGCGCCGGTTGGAGGTCGCATAAATCAGGGCATTCTCCGGCCGGGCTGAAAGACCGCCCTCCAGCACCGCTTTTAAAGCGGCGAACGTATCGTCTTGCCTGGAAAAAGAAAGATCGTCGATAAAAATCACAAACCGTAACGGCACCCCGGCAATCTGTTCCACCAGTTTGGGAAATTCCAATAAGGATTCCTTCGGCATTTCTACCATACGAAGGCCCCGCGGATAAAATTCGTTTAAAATCGCCTTGACTGTAGAAGATTTCCCCGTACCGCGGTCGCCGTACAGCAAGCAATTGTTGCAGGTAAGCCCCTCCATAAAGGCCAGCGTGTTGTCTATCACCAAGCCGCGGGGCAGTTCGTATCCCTTTAGTTCCGCAAGGCGAATGGGGTCGGGGTAAACTACCGGCTGGATTCCTCCGTCCCGCCATACAAAAGCGCGGTAACGGGCATACATCCCGCAGCCATGTCCGCGGTAATACAAAGCCATTTTGTCAAAGCATTCCTCCGCGTTCCCTTGCATCTGTGCGATTGCCCGGCCGGTTGCCCAACGGGGCAAGGCTTGCGCCACATTTCCCAGGCCGTCGTTGTGGGCATACGCTGCCAGCAACGTTTCCGGCGTGAGGCTGGAAACGTTTAAGATCGTGTCGATATCCCGATTGGCCGCGTAGCG
>CAMMKL010000033.1 GCA_946497265.1 uncultured Clostridia bacterium
AGTGGCGAGAATCGAACTCACGGCCTCTTGAACCCCATTCAAGCGCGCTACCAATCTGCGCTACACCCGGATAGTGCCAACAGAAGATATATTACCATATGTTTTTATAAAATGCAAGCTTTTTTTTCATTTTCTTTTTTTCTTTATATCAAAAGCGGAAAGGTGAAGCAAGATCACCTTTCCGCTTTTAGCAATCATTGGTCAACCGGAAAAAATTTGTTATGGATCGCGGTTACTGCTTTATCGGCGTCACCCGCATCAATCAATACGGAAATCTTGATTTCGCTGGTTGCGATCATCTGGATATTGATCTGCGCCTCGTACAATGCCTCAAACATCTCAGCAGCAATACCGGCGTGGCTTTCCATACCGGCGCCCACTATGGAAACCTTAGCTACATTTTCATCATAAACGATATTTGCTGCATTCAAAATTTTACAATAATCATTCAAAACACTGAGCGCATCCTTTAATTTACCTTTTGTAACGGTAAACGAGATATCTTTGGTATCCTTTCGGCCGATGGATTGCAGGATGATGTCCACATTGATGTCTTTCGCCGCCAATTTAGAAAACACTTTAAACGCAAGGCCGGGCCGATCCGGCACGCCGATAATCGAGATTCTGGCAACATCGTTGTCTTTTGCCACACCGCTGATTAACATTTTTTCCATTTTAACTGCCTCCTTAACAATTGTGCCGGGTTTTTTGGTCATGCTGGACAGCACCTCAAGCTCAATATTATATTTTTTCGCCATCTCTACTGAACGATTGTTAAGTACCTGTGCCCCTAAAGTGGCAAGCTCCAGCATTTCATCATAAGAGATCTCTTCCAGCTTCTTTGCATTAGGCACCTTGCGGGGGTCCGCGGTATACACACCCTCCACATCCGTGTAAATTTGGCAGAGATCGGCATGCATAACCGATGCTATTGCAACTGCGCTGGTGTCGGAGCCACCGCGCCCCAACGTCGTTACGTCGTCATAACGGTTGATGCCCTGGAAACCTGCAACCACAACAATGTTTCGTTTATCAAGCTCTTTACGGATACGGTCAGGAATCACACGTTTGATGCGTGCATTACCATAGGCGGAACCTGTCCGGAAACCCGCCTGCCAGCCAAGCAGAGATACGACTGGAAAGCCCAGCTTCTCAATCGCCATGGCAAGCAACGAGATAGAAATCTGTTCCCCAGCAGATAAAAGCACATCCATTTCCCTTTTGGAATGGTCGGGGTTAATTTCATTGGCTTTTTCAATTAGATCGTCCGTCGTGTCGCCCTGAGCAGAAACCACCACCACCACGTCGTTACCCTCCGCGTATTTTTCCGTGATGATTCTGGCTACGTTAAAGACGCGCTCCGCATTGGCGACGGAGCTTCCTCCAAACTTTTGTACAATGAGGCTCATATGTCCTTTCCTCCAATACGTTCTAAATTAAGGTACGGTTTTTGCCATACCCGCCATCGGAATTGTGTATCAGTCTATATATACAGCGGCTCCATGGGAATCTGCCTGAAGAATCTCCAGCTTCCAGCCGCGGATCTCCTTTTCCTCCAAGTGGTTAAGCGCATATCGTTCAAAGTCCCGCGCACCTACGTCGTCTACTATTGAAATAATAGACGGGCCTGCACCGCTTATGTATGTGCCGTACGATCCTAATTCATAGCTCAAGCGGAATACCGAATCCATATCGGGAATAAACTTCGCGCGATACGGCTGATGCAGCCGGTCCTGCACCGCAACACGGAGGTTTTCCAAGCTTCCGGAAAACAACGCAGCCGTCATCAAAGCAGACCGGGAGAGGTTATAGACGGCGTCCTCCCTTCGGTATTCCTGCGGGAGCACTCCACGGGCTACCTCGGTCTTCAGTTCAAAAGGCGGGATCAAAACCGCAAAACGGATGGCAGTCGCTACTGGGACGCTGACGCTGTGCACCCGGCCGGCTTCCATTGCCGAAGTGACCAACCCGCCGCATAAAGCGGGGGTTGTATTGTCCGGGTGCCCTTCAATGTTGCACGCCAGGTTTACCAGATCTTGCATGGAAAGCGGATTCCCTAAAAAGCGGTTTGCGCCAACCAGCCCTCCTACAATACAAGCAGAGCTGCTTCCCAACCCCCGCGCCATGGGGATATCGTTCTGCTGCTCGATCCGAAGGCCCGGCAGCTTTTTCCCGCATTCTTCATACAACCGTTTTGCAGACCAATAGATTAAGTTGTTTTCATCCTTTGGAACGCACACGCCGTCTCTGGAAGAGATCTCTATTCCATCATACTCTTCCATCCAGATTTGGTTATACATGGTCAAAGCAATTCCCAAGGAATCAAAACCGGATCCCAGATTTGCACTGGTGGCCGGCACTTGTACCCGTATCATATCGCCGATTACTCCTATATTAACCCCAATTGTTACAAGTCGCTGATGCGTACCATCGAGAGTACTTTTACTCCCTCTTGTTTCAGCTCACATAGCTTTGCCTTGATATCGGTAACCGGAAGAACGTTCCCGGTTACAAAGGCAAATTCGCCTTCGGAGGCATTGGCGCGGTAAAGCCGGCGCACTGCTCCAAATTTCTTTTGCGCCGCTTCAAAGGCTGCGTCAGGTTCCGCTGCCTGCGCACGGATATAAACTGCGATTTTGCTCTCTTCATACGGCGCAACATAATCGCTGGAGCCGTCTTCCCAATACAAGTACTTCCGAGCTTTGATGTGTTTGACGCAATCGATAATATCGGCGACTACCGCGCTGGCTGTGGGCAGCTTGCCGGCCCCTTTGCCATAAAAAACAATATCTCCGGTCGCATCCCCTCGTACCAGGATCCCGTTAAATACATCGTCCACGCCGGATAGCTGGCTATCTCTGGAAATAAACATGGGGGCTACCACAACCTCCACCCGGCCATCGTCCAGCTTTTTTACTTGGCCAATCAGTTTGATTACCCCGCCCCAGATACCGGCATATTCCACATCGGCCAAAGTAAGGTCTGTTATACCTTTTGTATATACTTGATCCGGATAAACATGTTTCCCAAACGCCAAGGACGCCAGGATGCAGATCTTACGGCAAGCGTCGTAGCCCTCAATGTCAGCTTCCGGATTCCGTTCAGCGTAGCCCAGCCTCTGCGCCATTGAGAGGGCGTCCTGAAAACTCATTTGTTCACGGATCATTTTCGTCAGGATAAAATTGGTAGTCCCGTTGAGGATCCCGGCAATTTCGATCACATCATTGGCCGCTAGGCACTGGCTGATAGGCCGGATAATCGGTATGCCGCCCCCCACGCTGGCTTCAAACAGGAAATTCACATTCTGCTGTTGGGCTATCTTCAAAAGCTCCGCTCCCTTAGCAGCCACCAGTTCTTTGTTGGAGGTCACTACACTTTTTCCAGCCAGCATGCAACGTTTTACATAATCGTAAGCAGGCTCCAACCCCCCGATCACTTCCGCCACAACCTTTACTTCTGGGTCATTGAGAATCTGTTCAAACGAATTTGTAAACTTTTCCGCAAACGGGCTGCCGGGAAAATCCCGCACATCCAAAATATATTTGATGCGGATTTCTTCCTTAGCGCGGCGGGCAATGCTTTCAAAATGGCTTGTAAGCACTTCCACTACGCCGGAGCCTACCACTCCATATCCCATTACCGCAACTTCAACCATCAATACAACACCTCTTTCAATCTATTCACCAGCAATGTTTTCAATTGTCTGTACCCCATCTAGGGAACGAAGGGAATCCAGCAATTCATCCAACGACATGCGCAGGCAATCCACCCGCGCGGATATGGAAACCAATGCCACCCCCATTACCGGGATGTTTTGATTTACTGTTAGGATATTCGCGCCCGCTGCATAAAAAGCCGAAATCAAAGACATCAAAACGCCGGGCTTATCCTGCAAAACTGCGTGCAACGTAATCAAGCGGCTGGAAGCTTTATCCTTATACGGATAAACCGCATCCTTATACTTATAAAAAGCGCTGCGGGAAATCCCCGCCATGCGGGCGGCCTCCGAAGTACTGGACGCGGTTCCCGCTATTAAATATTGCTTTGCTGCCATTACCTTTTTAAAAATATCCGGCAAAGCGGATTCGTCCACCAAAAGGAAATTATGGTCGCTCAACCCGTCCCCCTCCTGTGCACTATTGTATTGCTACGAAACACAGTTTATCACCATTGTTAGGTATACTCAATGCCCAAATTAAAGGAAATCCAACCAAATACAGCCAATAGTAAAAATGGCCTCTATCATCGTTGTGATTGCTCTCTTTTTCGTCTATTATCTGCTAATATCATTTATTTTTGTCATAATCTCCAAAACAAATTATGTATAATGAAAAAAATATATCGATTTCCTTTCACAGCGCCGCAATACAAAAACACAAACAGAAGGAAGCAACAGGCAACTAAATCCGTCAAGCCCTGTTGCTTCCTATTTCGTTAGAATTATTGTGATATACCGGAAGAAGCCTCACCATTCTCCCCGCCGGAGCTGGAAACCGGCTCCGATGTGTTTTCCGAGGAAGTTCCCTGTGAGGATACATCTGAGGAAACATCGCTGGGTGGGACGCTGCTCTCCGCTTGAGAAGAAGACTGCGCCGTTGACGAGATCCCTCCGGATTCCGACGAGGAAGGCTGCACACCCGCATGAACCCCATCGCAGACCGGCGGAATGTAATCTTTTGCATAGTAGCCGGTCTTTGTCTGCGTACAAGCGTCGCCAGCTAAATTTCCTGTTACAACACAGTAAGTGCGGGCCACCACATCCGGATCGTTAACAAAATCCTTTTCCGGTAATGCAGAAATGTACTCCGACATAATCGCCTGCCAAATTTTGGATGCAAACGCAGCTTCTGCATTGGTCATTTTGGCCACGTCTTTATCGCCAATCCAAACGCCTGCTACTGCGTAAGGCGTACCCCCTATAAACCAGCTCTGTTCGTTGTCGTTGGTCGTCCCGGTTTTGCCAAACACCGTAGTGCCCGGTATACGGTTACGACCACCGGTCCCCTGTGAACCATATACGACGTTCTTCAGCAGCTCACGCATGATGGTAGAGGTGGTCGAGCTGATCGCCTGTTCCCCTCCACGGCTTTCATTATCGAGGATCCGTTCCCCTAAATCGTTTTCCACATAAAAATAGGTGTAGGGTTTGTTGTATACGCCTCCGTTACCAAAGGTCTGAAATGCTGCCGTCATCTCTCGAACCGTCAGTCCCTTATAGGTACCGCCCGTGGCCAAGCTGGAAGGAAGCATATCGCTTTCCGGATCCAGGGTGGTAATGTGCATTCTCTGTGTCAAAAATTCAAAGCTGCTGGCCAAAGAAATCTTCATGAGAACTTGGGCGGCCATAGCGTTGGAAGAGCGCTCCAAACCGTATTCGACCGTTTCGCCCTCCGGATTATAGGAACCGTAATGGTTCGGGGGCCAGTCATGGTCAATAACGCCGTCGCCATCTTTGTCCCAATCGATCGGCATATCGGGGATTATGGAAGAGTAGTGGATCTTTTTATACTCAATCGCCGGCGCATATACGGAAATCGGCTTAATGGAGGAACCAGGCTGACGCGGTATCATACTATAGTTCAGGCCTTTGTTGGCCTGCTTTTGCCCTCTGCCCCCAATTACCGCCAACACGCGGCCATTGTAATCCATCAGGGTATAACCTACTTCCACATCGGGTTTATTTGCCGGGAAGTAATCTTCATTGGTGGTTACGGATTCCGCAATCGACTGCGCGCGTGCATCCTTTGCGCTGTAAACCTTCAAGCCGGCTGTACGGATATAGCTGTCCGCCTCTGCCAAACTGATGTTTTTGGCTTCTGCTATATCCTGTGTCAAATCGGTGAGCATGGTTTCGGTATACCAATCCACAATGCGCGTGTTTTGCACCACATTGGAGGAATCCTGTTCGGCAAACGTCATATTGGCGGATTCTTCCATCGACTGGTTGAATTCCTCTTCCGAAATTTTACCCTGGTTCAGCATTTCCTGCAAAACCGTTTCCCGGCGGGTTTTATTTTGATCAGGAAAACGCAACGGGTCGTATTTGTAAGGGTTCTGTGTGATACCCGCAATGGCAGCGCATTCCGCAATAGAGCAATCTTTGATCTCTTTGTCAAAATAACGCTTAGCTGCGGCCTGGACGCCTTCGCAGTTCCCTCCAAAATTCACATAATTTAAATACATTTCCAGAATCTCATCTTTGGAATATTCTTTTTCCAAGTTGATGGCCCGGAATATCTCCTTTAATTTACGGGTAAGGCTTACATCGTCATCGTCCGTAATGTTTTTGATTAGCTGCTGGGTTATGGTAGAGCCGCCATAGTTATCCTGCCCGGTAAATAAGCTAAAGATCGCACCGCTGGTACGCACCCAGTCCACTCCATTGTGTTCTTCAAAGCGCTTGTCTTCAATTGCAATCATGGCATCTTTCATTTGCTGTGGGATTTCGTCAAACGGCACCCATTCGCGATTTTCAGTTGTCTCAATCGCCTGCGCTTCCACGAAATTCCCTTCCTCGTCCATCTCATAGATGAAACTTGTTTGGTTCAGACGAAGGGTGCGCAAATCCACGTCAATCGTTTCCCCCGATAGACTGAATACATAAAACAGCATGGAAACGCCAACGATCACGCCGGTGATGACAGTAACCAGTAAAAAGGTTACAAAGACTCTCCATATAACCGACAATGTCGTTTTTGCTTTTGATACAACGGCTTCTCCCGCCGCATTATTGCGATATCCATTCGGCAAAGGGGTGCCGGTATATTTATTGATATCCGTTTTCCTCATGCAGGCTCAGCCTCCTTTTTTAATATTCCAAAATGAATTTTCACGTCTCAACCGCACAAAAGCAGGATTTATACACCAAAAACAAGGCCCTATTTCCACCACTGTATATTATGTTTGAGAGTATGAGACGCCGTCTTGGATTTATACCATATCCCACCTAATATTAGTACTTTAACTCCCCCTTCTACTTTCTCATACGGTGCGGGACAGCTTGCATTCAAAAATAAATTCGATACCTTTCATGCATAAATTTCCTTTCCAGCGAGATAATAACGATGAGGTGAGAAACATATGCGAAAGACAATCTGGGCCGTCTGTGCTGTGGTATTGGTGGGAGCTGTCGCTCTGCTCCTTTGGATGCCTACCGCTCAAAATACGGATTCCTCTCCGCAAATCCAAACCGAAACCAAAAGCGAACCCGCCTCTGCTGCCAACGGGTATACCATCAAAGAATATAACGGAGGAATTGCAGTATTTTCCGATGCAAGTGGGAAACCGTTCCGCATTACAGATGTCGATATCCGTACCTTGCCGGAACAGGATCAAGAAGATCTGAAAAAAGGGATTCACGCAGACGATTTGGAAGAAGTAAACCGGTTAATGGAAGATTATTGCAGTTAAACACTACCCCCAGTTTGACATATACATTTTTATTATATCTTTTTTCCAAAAAAAATAATTCTTTTATTAAATTAAATTGAAACTTTCAAAAAACCTTGTTATCTTTTCCTACTTCTCTAAAAAATATGTTTTAAGCTTTCTTAAAATCTATATATTTGCCTTGTCTTTAAATTTAAATTTAAAATTTATTAAAATATTATTCATAAAATGCAACTATTTGTTTTTATTAAAAGGCGTATATTTATAAAAATAAGCCTTTTTTTGCTATACGTTGCTTTCAAGGATAGCCAGGGAAGAAAATTTCTAGCCCAGTGTGGCAACGGCAATGCGCATTTGTAAATATTGTCTACGATACACAGATTTTTTGCGCTCGGCCACGCCGGAGGCTATCCTTAGATTTTTTAAAGGAGATCAGAAAGATGAAGAAGAAACTCACATTTTGGATCGCCGGTGTTTTGGCATGCCTTTTGTTTGTCATGGCCGGCTGCAACAACCAAGCATCCAGCGCTGCTTTGGAAGGCACTACCTGGGCTTTAAGCGGCGGCACACAGGATGGACAGACCTTTACGCAAGAGCAGATCGAATCAATCATGGGCGAAATTACATACACCTTTGAGAAGGACGGCGTGGTTATTTGCAAAGCGATGGATATCACTGTATCTGGTTCCTGGATTCAGGACGGCAATCAGGTGACGATTACCGCAGATAACGCAAACGGCGGAACGTTTACCATCCAAGGCGATAAGATGACCATGGAACATGACGGAGGCGTAATTGAATTCAGCAAAAAATCCTAAATCGATAGGATATTTCCTCACAGCGGTGATCCCATAATCGGATCGCCGCTGTTTCTATTTATTGAATATGGTTAGTTTCAGAAAGTACGCCGGTATTTTTAATAGAGGGTAACGGCTAACAATTGCCTTTGACTGTTCGGTCAGGTAAGGTGCCCGTACTCCCTTATGCAACATCGATTCCCATCCCCGTTGCAATTGTTTAGGAAGAGGCCATTATCCCTATTTTCACCACGCTTAATATACTTTCCTTTTCAAACCCTATTGACAAAGCTGCGAATACGGCGTATTATATAACGGTGATATATAACGATGTTACAAACAACTGAGGATGATGGTAATGAAAGGTACCGAACAGACAACCTTGCATTTGATTCTTTCGGCAGCTATGCAGGAATTCCTCGATAAGGGATTTCGATCTGCTTCCCTACGGAATATTGTAAAAGCAGCGGGCGTTACGACAGGCGCGTTTTATGGCTATTACAAAAGCAAAGAAGAGTTGTTTGAAGCTCTGGTTGGTGAGCAATACGATTACTTTATGAATTGTTTTTGTAAGGCGCAGCAAGCGTTTGCCGATTTACCGCCGGAGGAACAGCCCGACCGTTTGGGCACAATTTCCGGAGCTTGTATGAACGATATGCTGTTATATGCTTACAGCCATTTAGACGAATTCAAACTGATCCTTTGCCATTCAGAGGGGACACGCTTTTCAAACATCGTTGACGAAATGGTTGAAATTGAGACAAAGGGAACCCATGACTATTTAAAGGTACTTGATAATTTAGGCAGGCCCTCCCCGCCTATTGATGAGCGGTTAGAGCATATTCTAATCACCGGAATGTTCAATGCTTTTTTTGAACTGATCATTCACGAAATGCCGCTTGATAAGGCAAGGCATTACTTGCAGGAAATGAGGGATTTTTATACTGCCGGTTGGATGAAAATAATGGGGCAATAAGCCCTTTTATTTTCATCTATAAGTTAGTTTAAACTAACTAATTGGATATCCGAGGATGTACCGCATTCTCATATCATAAAAAGATTTCAAGGAGGTTTTGAAGAATGAAAACAAAGTCAAATTTATCAAGGTTGATGTACTATGCCGGAAGGCATCGAATCCTTACTTATCTTTCTTGGATATTGTCGGCGATGAGCGCATTGTTGGCCCTTGTACCTTTTTGGTATATATGGCGTATCATTCATGACATATTACAAGCTTCTCCGGATTTTTCACAGGCGCAAAAGGTAACCGGCTATGGCTGGTATGCCGTATGGTTTGCGGTTATCTCTATAATCGTTTATATAGCCGCATTAATGTGTTCGCATATCAGCGCTTTTCGGGTTGCCGCCAATATCCGCAAACACCTTATGCGCCACATTGCGGCTCTGCCCCTTGGGGTAACGGAAAAATATGGAAGCGGTAAGCTGCGGAGAATTGTAAATTCCTCCAGCGCAGCTACAGAAAACTATCTGGCCCATAGGCTGCCCGACAAAGCGGGCGCCATTGCCACACCCATAGGTTTGATCTTCCTATTGCTTGTGTTTGATTGGCGGCTAGGGCTTTTAAGCCTGGTACCCGTTGCCCTCGGTTTTTTCATAATGATGAAAATGACCGGAAAGGGTATGCAACAGAAAATGAACGAATACCAAAATGCCCTAGCAGATATGTCGAATGAAGCTGTTGAGTATGTCAGGGGCATACCGGTGGTTAAAACATTTGGGCAAACGGTATTCTCTTTTAAGCGGTTCAAATCCACCATTGATAATTACGAAAAATGGGTCATCGCGTATACAAAATCACTGCGGCTGCCCATGCTGTTTTATACAACTGCGATCAACGGCGTATTTGCATTTTTGATTGCCGGCGGAATCCTTTTTACAAGAAGCGGCATTACAAACGAATTCCTACTCAACCTTATTTTTTACATCGTAATCACGCCGGTCATCGGCACAACCCTTACCAAAATCATGTTTATGAGTGAGGATTCCATGATTGTAAGCGATGCCATCGGAAGAATCGACGGCCTGTTGCAGGAAAAGCTGCTTAGTGAAAGTCCCTTGCCTAAAACGCCTTCAGACAATTCCATTACGCTGGAACACGTAAGCTATAGCTATGACGGCAAGAAAAACGCACTCCATGATGTGTCGATGTCCATCCTGCCGGGGCAAACAGTCGCATTGGTAGGTCCTTCCGGCGGAGGGAAAACAACGCTTGCCAATATTGTAACACGTTTTTTTGACCCGCAGCAGGGCCGCATCCTCATCGGCAATATTGACATACGGGATATCCCAAAAGAAACACTAATGGATATCATCTCCTTTGTATTCCAAAACAGCCGTCTGATCAAAGCTTCCATATTGGAAAATGTATGTATGGCAAAACCAGGGGCAACCCGCCGGGAAGCGCTCCGTGCGCTAAAAGCAGCGCAGTGCATGGATATCATAGAAAAACTGCCCAACGGCGTTGATACGGTTGTCGGCACAAACGGCGTTTACCTTTCCGGAGGTGAGCAGCAGAGAGTTGCCATTGCCCGCGCTATTTTGAAAAACGCGCCGATCCTCATCCTTGACGAGGCCACAGCCTTTGCCGACCCCGATAATGAAGTGCGTGTCCAACAGGCTTTATCTTCCCTTTCAAAAGGGAAAACGGTAATTATGATCGCACATAGGCTCTCGTCCATCAAGGAGGCCGACTGCATTTATGTACTGCGCGACGGTGAAATTGCCGAAAGCGGCACGCACAGCGAATTGATAGAGAAAAACGGCCTTTTTACCCATATGTGGAAAAATTATTCCGAAGCAGCCGAATGGAAAATTGCAAAGGAGGTAAAAGCATGATAAATAAGCTGCAAAGACGTTTCGCGTTGTCAAGGCAAGGGGCGGTAGACCTGATCAAAGGGTGCCTTGCCTGTGTTTTGCAGGACATATCCTTTATGTTTCCCGTAGGGCTTTTGTATCAATTGGTGATCGATACCATGAACGGCGGCGTTTATGGAAATAAGATTGCTTTTTATATCATCGGTTGCCTGGCGTGCCTTGCTTTGATATTTGCCGCGACTTGGTTCCAATATAACGCTACCTACTTAGCCACATATGTGGAAAGCGGGGTACGGCGGATTTCCTTAGCAGAAAAGCTGCGTAAAATACCGTTATCCTTTTTTGGTAAAAAAGATCTTGCAGATTTAACAAATTCCATTATGGGCGACTGCGCTACGCTGGAAACCACGTTTTCCCATTATGTGCCTTCCCTGATCGGCTCCCTTCTTTCCACAACACTGATATCCGCCTGCCTGTTTGCTTTTGACTGGCGCATGGCGTTGGCTGCAATTTGGGTTTTGCCGGTTGCGTTTGCGATTACTCTTTTTTCTTCCCGCATTCAGGAGTATTTTAACAGCAAATCCGTTGCGGCAAATGTAGCCCTGGAAAAAGGGGTACAGGAATGTATTGAAAGTCTACCGGACCTAAAGGCCAACAACGCGGAAAAACGCTACCTAAATGGGCTGAACAAAAAAATCGACTACGCGGAAAAACGGCATATTGTAACGGAATTTGGAACCGCGTTGTTTGTCGTATCTTCCACACTGGTCCTAAAGTTTGGGATTGCTACGGTCGCCCTGGCAGGTTCCGCACTGCTTATGAGCGGTGAAATTGATATTCCGTCGTTCTTTTTGTTTCTGCTAGTGGCATCAAGGCTGTATTCCCCCCTGGAAGGGGCATTGCAAAACCTTGCCGCGATTATTTCTACCAGGACAAACATAAACCGTATGAACGAAATCCTGGATCATCCAATTCAAACAGGCGACAAGAAGATGACGAATCATGGCTACGATATTGTATTCGATCGTGTTGGATTTGCTTACAATAGTGGGGAAACCGTTTTAAAAGAGGTATCTTTTACCGCCAGGCAGGGGGAAGTAACCGCTCTGGTTGGCCCATCCGGCGGCGGTAAAACGACGGTATCGCGCCTTGCATCAAGATTCTGGGATATCAGCCGGGGAAAGATCACAGTAGGCGGTATGGATATATCAAAAATCGATCCGGAAACTTTACTGTCCCTGTATTCCATCGTATTCCAAGATGTTACGCTTTTTAATAATACCATTCTGGAAAACATCCGTATCGGCAGGAAAGACGCTACGGATCAAGAAGTGATCGCCGCAGCAAGGCTGGCAAATTGTGAAGAATTTGCTGAAAAACTCCCCAACGGCTACGACAGCATGATCGGCGAAAACGGCTGCGAACTGTCCGGCGGTGAAAGGCAGCGGATTTCGATCGCCCGTGCTTTCCTCAAAAATGCCCCTATCATCCTACTGGACGAAGCAACCGCAAGCCTCGATGTGGAAAACGAAACACTCATACAGGCAGCATTGTCCAGGCTTATTAAGGATAAGACCGTTCTTGTTATTGCACACCGGATGCGTACCGTGAGCGGAGCGGATCAAGTGGTCGTGCTGGCGGATGGGAAGGTTGCGGAACAAGGCACGCCAAAAGAA
>CAMMKL010000034.1 GCA_946497265.1 uncultured Clostridia bacterium
GGTACATCCCATCTGGGACGATGTAAAAACCCTGCACAACCTGCGCAAGGTCTCCATCTCCCCATGGTGCAACGAAGAAATCATGGGCGAACGGCTGCGCGGCCAGCGCGTCATCTACCAGCGCAAGCCGAGCCCCAACTTCCTGGGCGTGGGAAAAACGCTGGACGAAGAAGCCGTGCGCGAGCACATTACCACCACACTTAAGGCGGCCCAGGGCTGCAAGCTGGAAATCACCCAGCGAGACGTCTACACCATTGCGAACGACGTGGATAAAGTGCGGCGTTATGTCGCTATCATCCGCGACCTGATCGATAAACTGTGGCAGGGGTAAATTCTTGATTTATTTTACAAAAGGCCATTTGCTGAAGCTTTTTCAGCAAATGGCCTTTTGCTTTAGGAAAGAACCTTTTATCGGTTTTCCAACCTTTATAGAAAAAATGGTCAAAAAAGAGGATTGGGTTCGATATGGATTTCAATAAAAGACTAAGAGGGTTAGCGGATAAGGCCAGGTTGGTAGCTCCGCTTTTTTGTGTGAACGATAAATTGGTGAATGTTAAGCCACGGCTTAGCAGGGGGAAACCTGTGAGCTGTACCGAAAAAATATTTTCTCCATAACAAAAAATAAAAAGCCACGCGCAGGGGGCGCTTACAAACAATAGCCGTTGCTTCCCTTGTAAAACTGTGCTAAAATAAGGAATCATGCGGGTTTCCCTGCCGAATGGTTCGGGCGCCCGCAAAGAAAAAAGGTTGGTGTATCAAATGGAATATACGTTTTCTGAACGTGCTAAAAATTTAAAACCGTCCGCGATTCGTGAAATTTTTAAGTACGCCGCGGACCCTTCCGTAATTTCCCTTTCCGCCGGCAACCCCGCTCCGGAAGCCTTCCCTTCCGAGGCCATCGCCAAAATTTCCAGTAAGCTTTTGTCCGAAAACCCGGTGGCCGCGCTGCAGTACAGCGTTACCGAGGGGTACCCTGCCCTTCGGGAGCATTTAAAGGATTACCTGAAATCCCGCCACAACATCGGCCGCGCATTCGACGACCTGATCATTACCTCCGGCGCGCAGCAGGTGATGGACCTTGCCACCAAGGCTTTGTGCAATTCGGGGGACGTCATCCTTTGCGAAGCCCCCAGCTTCATCGGTTCCCTGAACTCCTTCCGTTCCTACGGCGTTCGCCTGCGCGGCATCCCGATGGAAGAAGACGGCATCGAGCTGGCTGCTTTGGAACAGGCGCTCAAAGAAGAGCCGAACGCACGTTTCCTGTACACCATCCCCAATTTCCAGAATCCCTCCGGCATTACCATGAGCCTGGAAAAACGCCGGGCCGTTTACGCCCTTGCCAAACAATACAACGTCCTCATCTTAGAGGACAACCCCTATGGGGATCTGCGCATTGCAGGCGAGCATATCCCCGCCATCAAGTCGATGGATGAAGACGGGCTGGTAATCTATGCGGGCAGCTTTTCCAAAGTGCTTTCACCCGGTATGCGCGTGGGCTACGCCGTAGCGCCCGCCCCAATCGCTCAAAAAATGATCGTCTGCAAGCAGGGCGAAGACGTACACACCAACATCTGGGCGCAGATCATTGCCGACGAGTTCCTGACCACTTGTGATTTTGACGCGCATCTGGAACGGCTCCGCGCCCTATACCGCAAAAAGGCGCGCTACGCCATGGATCTGCTCGACCGGTATCTGCTTCCCGCAGGCGTGACCTATACCCCCATTGAGGGCGGCCTCTTCCTGTGGTGCCGCCTGCCGGACGGCGTGGACATGAACGCCTTCTGTAAAGAAGCCGTTTTGCGCAAGGTGTGCGTCGTGCCGGGCGTGGCGTTCCTGACCGACGAAAGCGAGCCCTGCCAGTGCTTCCGCATCAATTTTTCCACCCCTACCGACGAACAGCTTGCCAAAGGCATCCAAATCCTAGGGGAACTGGCCCGGGAAGTCGTCGCAACAAAATAAACAAGCCATCCCATAAAAAATGGAGGATATTTAGTCTATGGAAAACATCACATCCCCCGCGCCGGAGCGCAAAAAAGTAATCTTCAGCGCCATCCAGCCCAGCGGCACCATTACGCTTGGAAACTATCTGGGCGCGGTGAAGAACTGGGTGCAGCTGCAGGAGGAATACAACTGCATTTTCGCTCTGGCCGACCTGCACACCATCACCGTGCGCCAGGAACCCGCCAAGTTCCGTCAGAACACCCTGCAGGCTTACGCCCTGCTGCTGGCCTGCGGCATTGATCCCGAAAAAAGCCTCTTTTTCATCCAGAGCCACGTGCATACCCACGCCGAGCTCGCCTGGCTGTTAAACTGCTACACCCAATTTGGGGAGCTTTCCCGCATGACGCAGTTTAAGGACAAGGCGGCCTCCCACGCCGATAATGTAAACGCCGGCCTGTTTACCTACCCCTGCCTGATGGCGGCCGATATTTTGGCCTATTAGGCCGACCTGGTGCCCGTAGGCGCAGACCAAAAGCAGCACCTGGAGCTTACCCGCAACATTGCCGTGCGTTTTAACGGCGTATACGGCGACACTTTCCGGGTGCCGGACCCCTACATCCCCCAAACCGGCGCGCGCGTCATGTCCCTGCAGGAGCCGGGCAAAAAGATGTCAAAATCCGACGCTAACGTAAACGCCTGGGTCGCCGTACTGGATAAACCGGAAGACATCATGCGTAAATTCAAGCGCGCCGTAACCGATAGCGAGGCTTGTGTGCGCTACGCCGAAGGCAAGGACGGCATCAACAACCTGATGGGAATCTATTCGGCGATGACCGGAAAAAGCTATGCCGAAATCGAACGGGAATTCGAAGGCAAAGGCTACGGAGACTTTAAAACAGCCGTGGGGGAATCGGTGGTAAACGCCCTGCGGCCGATTCAGGAGCGCTATCAGGAACTGATCAAAGACAAGGCCTACCTGGAAAAATGCTACACCGAAAGCGCGCAGACGGCGCTGCGCATTTCTCAGCGCACGCTGGACAAAGCCATGCGCAAAATCGGCTACGTAAAGCGGGGCTTTTAATTACGATGAAAAACGCCGTTTAAGAAGAGTGATTTAGAGGGAAATGCCTATGAACTATCGCTTGTATAGAGGAAAAGAGGTCATGCTTTGCGACGGTTTGCGGATCGCATTCAACACGCTTGCCGAGAAAACGTTCCAATTGTCGTTTGAACACTGGTATCAGGATGGATATTGGACGTTCCCTACACGTTGTTTGACGGCAATACCGCCGTTGCCAACGTTGCGGTAAACCGCATGGAGCTGCTCTGGCAGGGAAAACAGCGCCATTATATCCAGCTCGGCACGGTGATGACCGATCCCGCTTACCGTAACCGAGGTCTTGCGCGTTTTTTGATGCGCGAGGTTCTGCAAGACTGGGAATCCCGGTGTGACGGTATGTTCCTTTTTGCAAACGAAAGCGTTCTGGATTTTTATCCCAGATTTGGCTTTCAAATGCAGGCGGAGTACGAGTTCCGCGCTGCGGTCGAAAACCCGGCCGGCTCCGCGAGAAGGCTAAACTTAAGCCTGCCGCAGGACCGAGAATTGCTGGAACGCCGGTATGCCGCAACCAATCCCTATTCCGCACTTCAGGTTATCTGCAATTTCGGCCTGCTCATGTTTTACTGCGGTTCTTTCCTGAAAGACTGTGTTTACTACGAACCTACGAGCGACGCAATCGTGATAGCCGAGCAGGAGGGGAAGGTGCTGCATTGCCTGGACGCCTTCTGCAACGCGGGCATGGCACTCAGCGAAGTGATCCGGCTGGCTGCGCCTCCGGGAACCGAGTCCGTTGTGTTGGGCTTTCCCCCTATGGATGCTTCACCGTATCAGGCAGAACCCGTTGCGAAGGGCAGCGACGCGTTGTTTGTCCTACAAAACAAGGAAAACCCTTTTGCGCAGCAAAAACTCCGGTTCCCGGAATTGGCTCATACATAAAAAACCGGCTTGCCGGTATCTTCATTGAAATCCTATTACGGAGAAAGCGGTCTGCTTTCTCCGTAATTTTTTTGCTGTAATACCGAAAACGCTTGTCCATTTTGCTAGGGTATTCTGTTATATATATAGGAGAGGGGAGGGAGAGGCGTTTGGAACATGATACCGACGATCAATTGGTCGCTTTGATCCTGCGCGGCGACGTTAGCGCGATGGAACTTCTGACACACCGGTATTATGCAAAGGTATATGCGTACTGCGCGCGTCACTTGGGGGATCCTATCGCCGCACAGGATATCACACAGGAAGTCTTCCTAAAGCTATTGCAGTCAGCGGGTTCTTACCGCCCCCGCGGTAAATTTGCAGGCTGGTTGATGACCATCGCCGTGAACTGCTGCCGCACCTATCTTTCGAGCGCCTATCATCGGCATGCAAGCGCTTTTCTCCCCGTGGAAACCCTTCGCTTGCCTGCGGAAGGCACGGTGGAAGAAAACGCGGAGCGCGCCTCGTTAACAGATGTGGTACGCGCTGCCCTGCTGGAGCTTCCGGCCCCCCAGAGGGAAACCCTGCTCCTACGATTTTACGGCGGCTATACGCTTTCGGAAATTTCCCGTATCACAGGTGCCCCCCTGCCTACCGTTAAGTACCGCATCCGTCAGGCATACAAGCGGCTGAAAATAATGCTAAAGGAGGACCTTTATGAAGAAGATTAGCTCCCCACAGGTGCATGATGATACCCGTTTGGGCTTGGACGATGCACTGCGCCGCGCGCTTTTGGCGGATACCGTCCCCGTCCCACCGGCCGGCGAAGAGGGGCTATTGCATCGTTTGCGTCCGGTTCTGCAACGGCGCGGTAAAATCTCCCCCTCCGCACGCCTGTTTTGCTGCATGAGGTCTGAGCTTACAGCCCTTCCCGTCCATTATCTGTGCGTAAGCCTCCTACTTGCCGGTCTGGTTGTTTTCTTGGCCTGCCGTATCCAACCGAAAACCCTTATTCCCTGGATGGCGTTTTTGCCTTCGTTCCCGGTATCCGCTGCGCTCGCCATGCTTACCTCGGCGCGCAGCAGATGCCTTTCCGAGCTGGCAGCTACCTTTTTGTTCGATTTCCGACAACTTCTTATGGCTCGGCTCCTGCTTTGCGCCGCTTATATCCTCCTACTGAGCGCGGCGGTCCTGGTTGCCGCCCCTTTCCTTGCCGTGCAGGGAGCACTTGTTTTTTCTTCCTCTCTTCTGTTGTGCGGTACCGTTGCTTTATTTTTCCTACGTTTTCGCTGGGCGCTGTTCGGAGCGGGCGCAATACCGCCGGTATGGGGCGGTTGTGCCATGCTGCTGCAACACTGGGGAACCCGGCGTGCGGGCTGCACCGCCGTTTCCCTTACTCCGCTGCTGGCAATCGCCATAGCCTCTTTGCTCTTCTTCATCGGCCAGCTCATCCATCTCCGTAGATCGTCCCTTTCCACCCCCGCGCTTACTGTCACATCTATTATATATTAAAAAAGGAGGCTTTATCATGGGAAAACAAATACTTTGGGAACTGCGGAAAAGCTTCTGCCGCCGTTCCTTTTTGATTCTCTTCGCCATAGCCGCCCTGTTGACCACCTGGCTTACCCTACAGTCCGCGCAGTCGGACGCCGAAAACATGCCCTCTTGGGGGTATGGCAAGGAATATATGGATCTGGTCCAACAATACGAAGGGCGCACTTCGGAGGAATTCGACGAAATCCGGGCGGAACAGGAAGCCTTGCGCGCCGCGCATCCGGAAGCTTACGACTGCGAAGCTCCCGGCCTTAGCGACCAGGAATACCAGGAACGGGTGGAAAGGTCGTTCGCATACGACAGCTTTCTTTTTTTCCTGGAGCCCCCGAACCCGTACATCTCCCCGTATCCTTTTTTTACCCGCACCTATCTAAAAGAGAATTCTGAGGAAATCGATGCCGCATTTTGTACCCACCCAGATGCATACGGCGTCCGGGCACTGCAAAAGGTGGAGGAATGGCTTGCTGCGGAGCCAGTGCGCACCGTCATACCTCCGCTGGGCAATCAAAGCTATGTTACCGTCGGATTGCTGCAATCCACCGATAATGGGATAGTAGTCCCGCTCTTCACCGCTTTTCTTATCCTTCTGCTTGCCGCTCCCATCTATACCCAGGAAGCCAAAAGCGATATGGACGCCCTTCTCCTTACCTCCCGCCGGGGCAAACGGCAGGCGCTTTGCGCCAAAAGCATCGCCGTCCTTCTATCCTGTGTTACCCTCTCGGCCGTACTGCAACTTTTACAGCTTCTGTGCTACAGCTTTTTCTTTTCGATCCCCTGGGAGGTATCGTTTGCCTCTCTGAACGATTTTTCTTCCTATCTGGAGGGCGCGTATGTCGGCCTTAGCCTGGGGCAGGTGTACCTGATTTACTTTGGCCTCCGGCTGCTGGGTTCCGCGGCGCTCGGGCTTGCCGTCATGTTTCTGTCCTCCCGGAGCAAAAATCCGCTGCTCCCGATTGGGGCGGGCGCCCTCTTGTATCTCTATCCTTTTTTGTTCCACGCCGTTTCCTCTCGGCCCTGGGAAACCCTGGCGGAAGCCGTGGAACAGGCCGGAAAGGGCTTGCCGGAGCTTTTGAACTGGTTGCAAGCCGCAAGCATCGCCGGTTCCCAGGCGGGAGGCTTTTTAAACGTCTGGTTTGGCTATTATGTAAACTTTTTTGGCTGCCCCATCCCGGCCTTCCTGCCGGCCGTGCTCTTCTCTCTCCTTGTGATACTATTCGCCCTGTTTACGCCCGGATTTTACCGGCGCAGGCACTTGGGCCGTTCCCATAAAAGAAAGGAGGCATCCGCATGCTGACTGTGGAACATGTGACAAAGCAATTTCAGGAGACCTTAGCCCTGAACGACGTGTCGTTCTCTATGGAAAATGGAATATACGGGCTTCTTGGCCCGAACGGTTCGGGCAAGACCACACTGATGCGTGTCCTCACGGGCGTTCTGGCGCCGGATGGCGGCCGGGTTCGGTACGATGGGATCGATATCCGCTCTCTGGACGGGCAGTATCGAGACCTGCTCGGCTATTTGCCGCAGCAATTTGCAATGTATGAAGACTTTACCGGTGAAAAATTTTTGAGATACGTCTGTGACCTAAAGGGAATCCCACGCGCCGACGCACGGGAACGCATTGCCGAGAGCCTTCCTATCGTCGGTATGGCAGGCGAAGAAAAGAAAAAAATCCGCAAGCTTTCCGGAGGGATGCGCCGTAGGATCGGGATTGCGCAGGCTTTGCTCAACCACCCCAAAATCCTGGTGCTTGACGAACCCACCAGCGGTCTGGATCCCAGCGAACGCATCCGGTTGCGCAATTACCTGCTGAATCTCTCCAAAAACCGGATCATCCTGCTTTCTACCCATATTGTAGCTGATCTGGAATCGACAGCGCACCATCTCCTTTTGCTGAAAAAAGGCGTGCTGACGGCCCATGGGGCGCCCGCTGAGCTTTTGCAGAAGCTCAGCGGACAGGTATTTACCCTCTTCTGTAAAGATGAGGAGCTTATGCAAATACAACAGCAGTATGTAGTAAGCGCAATTTCCAGCGAGGAGGGAGGCAATCGGGTCCGTATCCTGGCCGACAACCCGCCTCCCGGCGCGCGGCAAACACCGCCTAGCCTTGAGGATCTCTATCTGTATTATTATGGCGAAACACAGGACGCTTGAATCAATTACACAAAATCCGCCCTTTTTTCAATATTTACCTTGACAAGTTCCGCAATTTTTTCTATAATTTTCACATATCGTGAAACCGATGAGTAAGAAAAGTAGGTACAAAACGTCCGCTCACAGAGAGCCGCAGAGGGTGGGAGTGCGGCAGAGGAAGCTGTATCGAATGGCCTTACGAGGGCAGGGTGAACGGGAAACCAAGTAGCTGCTGACGGGATCTCCGCCCGTTACCAAGGGAGCATATATCATAAGGTATATGGAATAAGCGGGCGATTTTCGCCAATCCGGGTGGTACCGCAGGAGTATATTCAGGCTCTTGTCCCAGTTTTGACTGGGGCAAGGGCTTTTTTGATTTTAGAAAGGAGACAGACGACGATGGCTAAAATTCCACACAGACTCTATTTGACCGAGGAGCAGATGCCCAAGCAATGGTATAATCTGCGCGCCGATATGAAAGAGCAGCCCGACCCCATCATTAATCCCGCAACCATGAAGCCCGCGCAGGAAAGCGACCTGTATCCGGTTTTCTGCACCAAGCTTGCCCATCAGGAGATGAACAGCGATACCCGGTATTTCAACATTCCTGAAGAAGTACAGGAGATGTACAAGATTTACCGCCCTTCGCCCTTGATTCGGGCTTACAACCTGGAAAAAGCCCTGGATACCCCCGCTAAAATTTATTACAAATTTGAGGGAAACAACACCTCCGGCAGCCACAAGCTCAATTCCGCTATTGCGCAGGTTTACTATGCAAAGGAGCAGGGGTTAAAAGGCCTGACCACCGAAACCGGAGCCGGCCAGTGGGGCACCGCCATGAGCGAAGCGTGCGCTTACTTTAACCTGCCCCTGACCGTCTTCATGGTTAAGGTGTCTTATCAGCAAAAGCCTTACCGCAAAGCGGTGATGCAAACCTTCGGGGCTGAGGTCATCGCCAGCCCCAGCACACAGACAAACGTCGGCCGCGCCATATTGGAGGCCAACCCGGAGACCGGCGGCAGCCTGGGCTGCGCTATTTCCGAGGCGGTGGAACGCGCCGTTACTACGGAAGGCTACCGCTACGTGCTCGGCTCGGTACTCAACCAGGTGCTGCTGCACCAGTCCATCATCGGCCTGGAATCCAAAAAGGCCATGGAGCTTTTGGACGAATACCCCGATATTGTCATCGGGTGTGCGGGCGGCGGTTCCAATTTGGGCGGCCTGATCGCCCCCTTTATGCAGGATAAGCTGACCGGAAAGGCAAACCCGTATTTTATTGCCGTGGAACCGGCCTCCTGCCCCTCCCTTACCCGCGGAAGATACGCCTACGACTTCTGCGATACCGGAAAAGTAACCCCCATGGCCAAAATGTACACTTTGGGCTGCGGGTTTATGCCCTCGGCCAACCATGCGGGCGGCCTGCGCTACCACGGCATGTCCCCCATTCTTTCCAAACTGTATCATGACGGCTATTTGGACGAAGCCCGCGCAGTGGAACAAACCAAGGTATTTGAGGCCGCGACCTTCTTCGCGAAGCAGGAGACCATCCTCCCCGCGCCGGAATCGGCTCACGCCATCCGCGCCGCGATCGACGAAGCCATTAAATGCCGCGAAAGCGGCGAGGCCAAAACCATCCTGTTCGGCCTGACCGGGACCGGCTATTTCGATATGACTGCCTATACCGCCTATCAGGAAGGAAGAATGAGCGACTACATCCCCACCGACGAAGAGCTGGAAAAAGGGTTTTCCACCCTTCCGAAGATCCCGGGTATTCAAGAGTAAGTTCCTTTTTCAACTTTACTATGTAAAGGCGGGCGCATTGCAGGTTTTTATTCTGTAATGCGCCCGTCTTTTATTTTTTAGAAAAGAACCTCTTTCCGGTTTCCCAACTTTGCCCTAAAAATGAATATTCTCATATTGTAAGCGCCCATGCCGCGCTGGGGGTGTTACACACCAGGTACGCGCCTACGGCGAGTCACAAAATATACCCCTGCAAGGAGTAAGGATTGTGTTGCTCCTTGCAGTAGGTTATTTTGAGGCTGACCGGAGGTCTGTGCCCGACACTCAGCGTCCGGCTTGGTGTCCGCTACGCTCCCAAAAGCCGGCCCTGCTCTAACGAAGCGCAGCGCGGCGGGGGCGACGGTGCGGGAAAGAACCAGGAAGTCGCCCCCTGCCGCCCACACTTTGTGTTCTATCGAACCCTTTACACTCCCCCGCCCGAAAAGGAATTTTTTGTTAGATGATAACCTTTTGTAGGTTGCCAGATGTTCTAAGCAAACTAAGCAGGGCTTTATTCCATATAATAGGCGGGGAGCGAAGCGAACCCGCAGCGCTGGGGGACTGTGCCGCACTCAGGGAAAGGGAGCGGGGGGGAAGCATTCTCCCCCGGTAGAACACTATAGAAAAGCGGCAGGGGCGGACTGCTTAGGCAGCGTGCTACACAGCCGGACGCCCCGCCGTAACCCGGCCCGCGTAAACGGCCCGCCCGCAGGCGGCCTATGAGGTGGGTTTCAAAAGGGAGGGCGAATCCAGCCCTCCCTTTGCGCGCTCTTTTCCCCCTTTCTGTCGCGCAACAGAAAGGGGGTGCCCTGCGCCGGGATGAGGCGCTTACAATAAAACAATAAGCTATTTTTAGAACTAAGTAGGGAAACCGATATAAGCCCCTCCTTATAATTTAAGATAAAACTTTTAAGGAGCTGATAAATTGCAAGAAGTACCAAAAGAAATCAAAACCATGTGCGCCAATTTTAAAAAGCTGCGCCTGCAAAAGGGCAGCCCTTTAGAAACCGTACCCGGGTTTTTAAGGCACTGAAAACCGGCGTTTCCCCCAGCGATTTTTACGCCGAAAACCTGATTGCTCTATGCCGTTATTAGATTTTTATCCGATCCACGCCATCTTCTATTCTATACGATAGCAGGGCCCGCCGTCCAAAGGCGGAACCTATCCATTTTGCAGCGCTATCGTCGGCCGCATTTCCAAATACTCGTCGTAGGTGCACATCCGGTCGATCACGCCGTCTTCCGTGATTTCAATGATGCGGTTGGCGATGGTCTGGATGAACTCGTGGTCGTGGGAGGCAAAAAGCACGTTCCCCTTAAAATTCATCAGGCCGTTGTTGACCGCCGTGATGGATTCCAGATCCAGATGGTTCGTAGGCTGATCCAATACCAGCACGTTGGAGCCAAAGAGCATCATGCGGCTGAACATGCAGCGCACCTTCTCGCCGCCCGACAACACGTTTACCGGCTTGTAGACATCTTCGCCGGAAAACAGCATGCGCCCCAGAAAGCCGCGCAGGTAGGTTTCGGTGGTGTCGGCGGAATACTGCCGTATCCAGTCGAGGATGCTTTCCTCATGGCCGTTGAAATAGGCCGAGTTGTCATTGGGAAAATAGGATTGCGTGGTGCTCACGCCCCACTTGAACGTGCCCTCATCCGGGGTAAGCTCTTCCATCAGGATCTTAAACAGGGTGGTGACGGCAATCTCATTTTCCCCAATAAACGCTACCTTGTCGCCTTTGTTAAGGGTAAAGGAGACGTTGTTGAGCACCTTCACGCCGTCTATGGTTTTCGAAATTCCGGAAACCTGTAAAATATCCTTGCCCGCTTCCCGATCCATGGTAAACCCAATGTAAGGGTACCGGCGGGAAGAGGCGGGCAATTCCTCGATGGTGAGCTTTTCAAGCAGCTTTTTGCGGGAGGTTGCCTGGCGGGATTTGCTCTTGTTGGCGGAAAAGCGTTCAATAAAGCTTTGCAGCTCTTTGGCTTTTTCCTCCATCTTTTTGTTTTGCTGTTTGATCATGCGCTGGATCATCTGGCTGGATTCGTACCAGAATTCATAGTTCCCCACATACATCTTGATCTTTGTGTAGTCGATGTCCACCGTATGGGTGCATACATTATTTAGAAAATGGCGGTCGTGAGAGACCACGATCACCGTACCGGGGTAATCGATGAGAAAATCCTCCAGCCAGCGGATGGCGGCAATGTCCAAATGGTTCGTGGGCTCGTCCATCATCACGATGTCCGGGTCGCCAAACAAAGCCTGCGCCAGCAGGACCTTCACTTTCTCATTGCCGGCCAGGGAAGCCATTTGGGCATACAATAGGTTTTCCGGCAGGCCAAGCCCCTGGATGAGCTTGGAAGCGTCGGATTCCGCTTCCCATCCGTTGAGCTCTGCAAACTCCGCTTCCAGCTCGGAGGCGAGCACGCCGTCCTCCTCGCAGAAATCCGGCTTGGCGTACAGCGCGTCCTTTTGCTTCATAATTTCATACAGCCGCGCGTTGCCCATGATGACCGTATCCAGCACGGTGTACTCGTCGTAGGCGTAATGATCCTGCTTCAACACGGAAAGGCGCATCTCCTTGGGCATGGAAACTTCGCCGGTGGTGGGTTCCAGCTCCCCGCACAGGATCTTCAGAAAAGTGGATTTGCCCGCCCCGTTCGCGCCGATGATACCGTAGCAGTTGCCGGGGGTAAATTTCAGGTTAACGTTGGAAAACAAATTCGAGCCGTCAAAACTCAGGCTCACATTGGATACTGTAATCATAGTTCCTCCGATTTTGCGATTTGCCGGGCGGCTGCGCCCGTTGGTTCCATAATAAAACATTCGTACGGCAGCTATTATACCACAAATAGCCTCCGATTGCCCTCAGAGAAAAAGACAGACTTTTCCGAATCCAAACAGGATTTTTGAAAAGTCTGCCTAAGTTTTTCGCGGATCCGGCCGTTGCGCCCTTACCCTTGATAGGCGTAGGTGAAATTTTTATCGTAGGAATACAGCTTCAGGTAAAGCTCGGCCGCCCGCTCGCGATAATACTGCATGGTGAGGTTGGCCGCTACCAGGGAGGCGTTGCTGCCGTCTTCACCGGCGGCCTTGGTTTGGATCTTCTCAAGCTCGGCCTGCTGGCCGGCCAGCCATTCGTCCTGTTCCGCCCTGAGCGCCTGTGCAGAACCGGCATCCATGAGCGTTAACAGCTTCTGATATGCCGCGTCGATCTCCGCCTGCCAGAGCGTGGCGCATTCGGTAGCGG
>CAMMKL010000035.1 GCA_946497265.1 uncultured Clostridia bacterium
GCCCGCCATGTCCTCAATTGGCGGGACGCGCATTCCACAGAATTTGACTCCGGCACGGCACATCCCGTCATCGACCTCATGCCCGACCAGCAGGGCAATCTCCCCAAAGGCGGCACCATGCGGCTGGGCGCTTACCCCTGCCGGGTTAAGGCAAACACCTTTTTATCCGCCGCTTATCAACAGCCGGAAATATTCGAACGCCACCGCCACCGGTACGAATTCAACAGCAAATGGATACCGGAATTTAGGGCCGCCGGCCTTTTACCGGGTGGACTTTCTCCCGACGGTCGTCTGGTAGAGGCGGTGGAGCTGCCGGAACACCCCTTTTATCTGGGCGTGCAGTTCCATCCCGAATTTAAAAGCCGCCCGAACCGTGCCCATCCTCTCTTTCGCGAATTTATCCACGCCGCGCTGAAATATCAGGAAGACGAAACAGGCGCAACGCGCGGCAGTAGAAAATGACATCCCAAAGGAGCGGTTTATTATGAAAAGGAATTACGAGCAGGAACTTAAAAAACGAGTCGATTTCATCCGGAAGCTTCTTAAAGATTCCGGCGCCAAGGGGATTGTATACGGCAACAGCGGCGGCAAGGACAGCGCTCTGGTCGGTATCCTATGTCAAAAAGCCTGCGACCAGGTTTTGGCTTTGATGATGCCCTGTGAATCCAAGCAAAATTATGAGCAGGATATGCAGGACGCCCTTTCGGTTGCCGAACAATATGGAATCAAAACCAAAACGATCGATCTAACCGAAGTAAAAGCAGTTTTCCTCTCCCACATGCCGGAAGGATTGGAGATTTCCTCCATGGCGCGGGCCAATATCGCCCCGCGTCTGCGTATGGCTGCCCTCTATGCAACGGCACAAAGCTTGGGGTATTTGGTGGCGGGCACCGGCAACCGCAGCGAAACCTATATGGGTTATTTTACCAAGTGGGGGGACGGCGCCTGCGATTTTAATCCTATTTCCGATTTGACCGTTACGGAAGTCTATGAATTTCTGGAATACCTGGACGCTCCCCGTTCCATTCGCACAAAAGCCCCCTCCGCCGGCCTATATCCCGGACAGACCGACGAAAAGGAAATGGGCATAAGTTATAATGCGATCGATGAATATCTGTTGTGCCATACCGGAGACGCGGACGTCATAAAACGCATAGAAGCCGCCCATCAAAAAACCGAACACAAGCGAAAAGGTATTTTAACTCTTGGTTTATAACTGTAGTCAGGAAGAGGCGACCCTTATGAAACTCAACCGGAACTATTTCAATTTGCAGGAAAGCTATCTGTTCTCTACCATAGCACACAAGGTAGAGGATTACCAAAAAAAGAATCCGGAACAAAAAATCATCCGCATGGGCATCGGCGACGTTACACGCCCCCTCTGCCCCAAGGTAGTGGAGGCGATGCAGCAAGCCGCTTTGGAAATGGGGCAAGAATCCACATTTCGCGGTTACGGCCCGGAGCAGGGCTATGCGTTCCTGCGCGAAGATATCCGCGGCTACTACGCTAACCGAGGTGTCGCTTTGCAGGAAGACGAAATTTTTATTAGCGACGGGGCAAAAAGCGACCTAGGAAATATTTTGGACTTGTTCAGCGCCGACAATTCCGTTTTGATTCCCAATCCGGTTTATCCGGTTTATGTCGATACCAACGTAATGGCCGGCCGCCGTATCTCTTATTTGTTCGCCAACCGGGAAAATCAGTTCCTCCCCATGCCGGATCTTTCCCAGCCCGCAGACATCATCTATCTTTGCTCTCCAAACAACCCCACCGGGGCCGTTTACAACAAAGAGCAACTCGCCGAATGGGTGAGGTACGCCCGCAAACAGCACGCTTTGATTCTGTTTGACGCCGCCTACGAGGCGTTTGTGCAGGATCCCCTCCCCCACAGCATTTTTGAAATTGAAGGCGCCAAACAGTGCGCCATAGAATTTTGTTCTCTTTCCAAGACGGCTGGGTTTACCGGAACCCGCTGTGGTTACACCGTGGTGCCAAACGATCTGGTTTTTGAAAACGCCGGCCTGAACAAGCTTTGGCTGCGCCGCCAGACCACAAAGTTCAACGGCGTACCCTATGTGGTACAAAAAGCGGCAAGCGCGGTATTCACAGAAGAAGGGCAACAGCAAGTACGGCAAAATATCGCCTATTATCAGCAAAACGCCGCCGTCATTTCCAGTACCCTTCAGGAATTGGGCATTTGGTTTATCGGAGGGCGCAACTCCCCTTATATCTGGATGCAGTGCCCCAAAGGCTTGGGTTCCTGGCAATTTTTCGATATTCTGTTGGAGAAGTGCGGCGTAGTCGGGACGCCGGGAAGCGGTTTCGGCTCGGCTGGAGAAGGATATTTCCGCTTGACCGCCTTCGGCAGTCATGACGATACTAAAGAAGCGATGACCCGTTTTTCCCATATAATCGTCAATTTATAAAATGCTCATGCTTTTCAGCATGGAATGTACGTTGTCTGTATCTTCGCTTTACTTCGCAAAGTGTTTTTAGATCATTTCATTACGGTAGCATTATCAAAAGTTATCCATTTTAAAGAGGGCAGACAGTTCCGGTTGTCTGCCCTAATGTTTTGTAAAGATAGTTCCATTCCGTCCACCGTTTTTGTATTGGCCAGCTCCTGCCGTCAAAAATTTTAAGCTTCTTTCCAAGTATACCCGCTCCACTTCCTTACGGCAAGAAGATAGCTATCTCGGTAATTACCCTAAGGGTTCGATATATTCTTGATGTTTAAGTAGATTAATTTAAGACAATTTGTGGAAATTCAAATTCCGTTAAAAAAGTATCGAAAATCCTCTTGACATATAAAATTTCCTTTCTTATAATGTGTAGCATACGACACAAAAAGTATAGCATGCTACATATTAACAAAGGAGTTGATAAGAGGATGGAAAAGCAAAGCATAGGATCTATGATTAAAATCTTAAGCGAAACGATCAGTCAAAAGGTCAATAAAAACGGCAAGGAGTTTAATCTGACTATGCAGCAGATGAAAATACTGCATTTTTTAAAAAAACGTGAAGGTAAAACCGAAAGCAGTCAAAAAGACATCCAAGACTATATGAAAATTTCCCATCCCACAACCGTTAGTATTTTGCGGCTTATGCAGGCCAAAGGGTTTATCAAAATTGCAACGAGCGACAGGGATAAACGGATGAAGATTGTAACCCTAACCGGTCAAGAAGAGGGCTTTGTGAAAAAGGTTTTGGTAGGCCGGGAGCAAATGGAAAAGCAACTGGTAAACGGCCTGACCGAGCGGGAACAGGATGACTTGCGGCGATATCTGCGGCGAATGTACGAAAATATTACCGGGCCCTGTTAAAGGGATTTCCAATTGATATTGGGTGAGGTAGTACGGTTATAACAGACAAAAGGAGGAACTATGAATAAACTGCTATTTAAATCCATACGGGAGTATAAAAAACAATCCATTTTGGCCCCTCTGTTTGTTGTCTTAGAAGTTTTGATGGAAGTGTTGATCCCATTCCAGATGTCTAAGATCATTGATGTAGGAATTCAGGGCAAAAATCTTACCTATATTATTGAGGTCGGGGGCGTTCTGGTGATTATGGCGATGCTGGCCCTGCTGTTCGGCACACTGGCCGGCAAATTTGCTGCGGAAGCCGGCGCGGGCTATGCAAAAAATCTGCGGCACGATATTTTTTATAAAATCCAAAAGTTTTCTTTTAAAAATATCGACCACTTTTCTACCCCAAGCCTCGTAACCAGGATGACCACGGACATTACCAATGTACAGATGGCTTATATGATGACGATCCGCCTTTTGGCAAGGGCCCCGATCATGATCATACTGTCATGGATTATGACTTTAATTATCAATTGGGAAATTGCAATCCTGTTTTTATGCGCGATTCCGGTGCTGGGCTTTTTGCTAATCTTTATTGAAAAGAAAGCACACAAATATTTTGTCCAGGTGTTTGACGAGTATGATGTGTTGAACAACTCCGTCCAGGAAAACGTCAATGCTGCGCGTGTGGTCAAAGCTTATGTGCGGGAAGGCCATGAGATCAATAAATTCCATGGGATATCCAAAATCGTTTTCAATCTGTTTACCAAAGCGGAAAAAATCGTAGCGTTCAACAATCCGATTATGATGTTTGTCATGTATGCCGTTATTCTGATTATGGTTCTCATCGGAGGAAAGGCTATTGTGTTCGGGAACATGGAGGCCGGACAGCTAACCAGTGTTTTGGTGTATGCCATGCAGATCCTGATGTCTTTGATGATGGTTTCCTTTGTGTTTGTCATGATTATGATTGCGGAAGCTTCCACGGACCGCATCACGGAAGTGCTCAAAGAGGTCCCGGAGATGCAGGATAAAGACAACGCTGTCCGGGAGGTTCCCAACGGCGATATCGACTTTGAAAATGTGGATTTCAGCTATGCCGGGGAGGATGGAAAGCTTGCCCTGAAAAACGTCAATCTACATATTAAATCCGGCCAGATGATTGGCATTTTCGGCGGGACCGGCAGTTCCAAAACTTCGCTGGTACAGCTCATCCCCAGGCTATATGATGTGACCGGCGGTTCCGTAAAGGTCGGGGATATCGATGTTAGGGAATACGACCTGGAGGCGCTTCGGGATCAGGTCGCCATGGTGCTTCAGAAAAACGTACTTTTTACCGGCAGTATCTATGACAATATCCGTTGGGGAGATGAGAACGCCAGCGACGAAGAGGTGCAGCGTGTCTGCCGATTGGCCCAGGCGGACGGTTTTGTTCGGGAATTTCCAAACGGCTACAACTCCATGATTGTGCAGGGAGGCAATAACGTATCCGGCGGACAGAAGCAGAGGCTTTGCATCGCTCGGGCTTTGTTGAAGAAACCGAAGATCTTGATCCTGGACGATTCTACCAGCGCGGTAGACACCAAAACCGACGCTTTGATTCGAAAAGCATTCCGGGAAGAAATTCCGGACACGACAAAAATTATTATCTCCCAGAGAATCTCTTCCATTGAAGATGCAGATCAGATCATTGTGATTGATAACGGCGAAATCAACGGAATAGGTACTTCAGAGGAACTGCTGAAGAACAATCAGATTTACCGGGAAGTGTATGAATCTCAAGTGAAAGGAAGGGATGAAAATGAGTAAGTTAAAAGGAAAAAACACTAAGGATACGATGAAAACGGCCAAACGGCTTCTCAAATATGTAACAGGCACTTACAAAAAGGAATTTATCATCGTGTTCGTCTGCATTATCTTGTGCTCAATCGCCACGATTTCCGTCTCCCTTTCCATGAAGTTTTTACTGGATTATTATATTCTTCCGCTCGTCGGGAATGCTAACCCGAATTTTTCTGGATTATATCAAGCGATGGTAGTACTCGCCTGCATCTTCCTTTTGGGCGTAGTCGCCTCTTTCCTCTATAGCAGGCTGATGGTCAAAATCGGGCAAGGCGTTTTAAAACGGGTCCGGGATGAGATGTTTGAGCATATGCAAACCTTGCCGATCCGGTATTTTGATCAGAATACCAACGGATCTATTATGAGCCTATATACCAACGATACCGACGCCCTTAGACAGATGATCAACCAGTCGATCCCCCAGGTATTGATGTCGGCCATCACGGTTGTGGTCACCTTTGTCTCCATGCTTGTGCTAAGCCCTCTTTTGACCATTTTGGCGGTTGCCATGATTTTTGTGCTGTTCCTGGTGGCCCGAAAGCTGGGAGGAAGCAGCGGCAAATACTTTATCCGGCAACAGATTGACTTGGCGGATGTGACTGGATTCGTAGAAGAGCGCATGAACGGGCAGCGCGTTATCAAGGTATTTAATCACGAGAGGATTTCTGAAGAAGAATTTGATAAGCTGAACGAACGCCTGTACATCAGCTCCTCCAAGGCTCATACGTTTGCAAGCGTAATGGGGCCGGTTATGGGCAACATTGGTAACATCCAATTTGTATTGACCGCTATTCTCGGTGGTATCCTGTTGGTAACCGGCGTAGGCGGCATGACCATCGGTACAATTGTTTCGTATATGCAGTTTACCAAAAGCTTCACACAGCCTTTCATGCAGGTCGCGCAGCAATTCAACTCGATTATCATGGCCCTTGCCGGAGCGGAACGCATCTTCAACATGATCGACGAAGAGCCTGAGGTAGACAACGGTTATGTAACCTTGGTAAACGCCCGCAAAGACTCGAACGGTAACCTTGTAGAATGCAAGGAAAGGACCGGCACGTGGGCTTGGAAACACCCACATCAGGAAGACGGTTCCGTCACTTATACGGAACTTAAGGGCGACGTCCGGTTCTATGATATGTCCTTTGGTTATACGGAAGATAAGATGGTCCTGCACGACCTAACCTTGTACGCCAAACCAGGGCAAAAGCTGGCTTTTGTTGGTTCTACCGGCGCTGGAAAAACCACCATTACCAACCTGATCAATCGTTTTTACGATGTGCAGGATGGAAAAATCCGTTACGACGATATTAATATCAATAAGATCAAAAAAGCGGATTTGCGCCGCTCCTTGGGGATCGTATTACAGGATACCCACCTTTTCACAGGGACGATTATGGAAAACATCCGTTACGGAAAACTGGATGCAAGCGATGAAGAGGTATACGAAGCGGCAAGACTGGCCTATGCGGATCAATTTATTCAGAGGCTTCCCAACGGCTATCAGACGATGTTAAGCGGGGACGGCGAAGAGCTTTCCCAAGGGCAAAGGCAGCTTCTGGCGATCGCAAGAGCGGCCGTGGCCAATCCCCCAGTGTTGATCCTGGACGAAGCAACTTCCAGCATAGATACGCGCACCGAAAGCATCGTACAAAAGGGTATGGATAACCTTATGAGAGGTAGGACTGTGTTTGTGATCGCACACAGGCTCTCCACGATACGAAACAGCGATGCGATTATCGTATTGGAACACGGAAGGATTATTGAAAGGGGAACCCACGAAGATTTAATCAAAGAAAAGGGAACCTATTATCAGCTTTATACAGGAAAACTGGAACTTTCTTAACGGAAAAGCCTACGATACACAAACCTCCTGTTTAGGCAGGATCTCAGAGAATAATGTGCAATCTGCAAAAGGGGTTGGCGTCTATGAAATCATAGGCGGCAAGCCCTTTTATTGGAATGCCAGTCCACCATGCGTAATGCCCCGGTACCTCTCTCTCTCGATTGCCCCATTCCCTTTTGGCATTCTCCTTACATCGTGCTGACTGGCTCAGTCATAGCGCACAAAAGAAACCAAGCACAATAGGCCACCAAATGACTCCGTTTATGAATGATCCTAGTAATACGGTACGATTTCCCGCAACTTCCCCATCGTATCAGCTTATGTGTTTTGATTCCCTATATCTGGTAAACCTGTCCATATACATATAAGTACTACGTGCTTTGCGCATATTACCCCTACCTTACGAACGTTACAAAACTATGACAATGGCAGTCAAGCTCCGGCTGCACGCCATACCCATAGCAAATAAAATTTATGCCCGACTTTTCGCTTTTTCCCCAGAAACAAAGAACAGCAATCCTATCAACGCTACCAGCAGCTCTGTTGCAGGGAAAGCACACCATACGCCGCGAATCTTCCCAAGCCAAGACAGCAGAAACGCCATCGGTATAATGAGAAGAAACCCTCGCAGGATAGAAATGATGTGAGCAGGCCGCGGTCTTTCGGTAGAGGTAAAATACATGGAGATAACAACGTTAAATCCAGCAAACGGGCAAGCGATAAAATACAGCCGCAAGCCTTCCGAAGCAATGCTTTGCAGCGTGGCGTTTTGTTCGCTGTTGAAGATTCCGGCAATCTGCGAAGCACCCAAACACACTACCGTATAGACGGCAGCAGAAAATACCAGCATGGTGACCAGCGCATACCGCAGGGTTGCTTTTACACTTCCAAAATCCTTTCTTCCATAATTACGGCTGACGATAGGCTGAATACCCTGTGCAATGCCTGTATAAATGGCGACGATCACCAAGGACAAATTCGCAATGACACCGTAGGCCGCAACGCCGATATTCCCTTCCAGATTTAGGATGATCGAGTTAAATACTATGATTACCACCCCCGAAGAAACTTCCGTCACCAACGACGGTACCCCACTGGAAAGGATCCCTGCAAACAGCTTGCCCTCCGCTTTGCAAGGTACAAGATAAAACTGATTTTTTTTGCGGATAAAATGAGGCGATATGATCAGGATACTGATCATCGGAGCCAGGCCGGTGGCAAAGGCCGCGCCGAAAATCCCCATCTGACACGGGAAGATAAACACCCAGTCCAACACCACATTGGACAGGCTGCCGCCGATCATAGCCGCCATGGAAAGCTGAGGCGCCCCATCGTTGCGAACGAAACACAACAGGACATTGTTCAGCAGGAAAGCGGGGGCAAACAGCAAAATTACCTGCAAGTAGGTTTTGGCCATATCAAACACGCTTTCGTCTGCTCCAAACAAAGACATGATTGCGCCAGGGAGAAAAAGGCCCGCCAGCACAAAAAAGACTGCAAAAACGATTGAAAGGTACACAGCGTTGGTAAAGATGCGGTTAGCGGTGTTAGGATCCTTCCGGCTTTTTTGGATGGAATACTTGGTACCGCCGCCCATGCCGATCATAAGCCCGCTTCCGTGTATAAAACTATAAATAGGAATTGCTAAATTCAAAGCAGTCAGGCCATTTGTACCCAGCCCTTTTGACACAAAAAAGGTGTCGGCTAATATGTAGCAGGACAGACCGATCATTCCCATGATATTTAGTGACGAATATTTAATATATTCCCGAAAACAATTTGACTCCGTCAGAAAAATCCCCCCTAAAAATTAGCAGGCCCATGTTGTGCTGCATGGGCCTGCTGCACAATCAAACGCCCCGTCGGGACGTATCTTCTGTTACGGTCGTTTTTGCCTTTTTCCCTAACCAGCTCGATTGCTTCTTTTCCGGATAGCTGTTCCGGCGCCATCTCCAGCATACATAAAGATAAACAATCCCGGTCAATCGCTTCCTTCCGGCTTTCTGCCATATCATCCGGCGCATATTTGTAAGCGAGCTTGCCAATCACCGCACGCGTTTCCAATTCGTCCCGCAAAATCCGAATGTTCCAAACGCAACGTTCAAAAGTAGGAGGTATATTCCTCCGGTACGACCTGGCCTTTATCTATAACGCAGAAAGAAGCTTTTGGGTTTCGTTTGAGGCGTCCCACTTATGTCCATATTTTGCACTTTGAAAATAAAGTTTCATCCCGTCAAATACATAGCTCATTGGTACTGCATACGGATAATCTCCATCACCGGATAAGGTTAGGACGCCATATGCAATACGGCTGCGCATTCTTCCTTCGAGAGCGCCTGTTTTTTCGCCGCAATTCCCGAAACAATCCTTTTCCCCTCCTCACGAACAGGTTTGCAGCAGGCAGAAAAAAAGCACTGATCTTCGTATCTTCTATGGCCTAATGATACGAAATCAATGCTTCATAGTTTACCCGGCGGCAAACAACTATTTTTGAATTAATATAGATTGTAACACATGCAGGTATCCTTGTCAATCTTCTTTCCGTGCCGAAAACGCGAATGAATGCATACCCGGATCTTGTACAGATTCATCCTCTCCTTTTTACAGCCGAAGCCCTTTGATATCCTTAATTCTTGATAGTATCACATTGCAGGAACAGTGAATCACCCCAGGCAGCTTATCTATGGTTTCATAAATCAATCCCTCCATTTCTTCATTGGAGGAAGCAACTGCATGCACATGTAGCTTGCTTCTTCCCGTAACTCGATAAATCTGGGTAATGGTATTGTTCTGCCGGAGCTGTTCGGCAACTTCCATTAGACTATCCGGCGCTGTCTCAATCTCAAAATAACAAGAAACCGCTCCGCTGATTTTTTGCGGATTGATAATTGTCGTATATTCCTCAATAATTCCTTTTTGTTCAAGGGCCTGCACACGCATTTTTACCGCCACCCGTGAAATACCAACCTGCTGCCCAATATCAGAATAGGAAATCCTTGCGTTGCGTATCAGCAGTTTGACTATCTTCTGATCCAGCTCGTCCAAACCATCCATAAACATTAGGCGACATCCCCATCCTATCCTAAATATAGCTATGTTGCCATTATATAACCTTTTCCTCCAAAAAGTCAAGCGAATCGCAAGGGTTTACTTGACAGCATGGCAATTGATATCTATAATATATTACATATGTTAAGTTATTAATTTCTAAATGAAAGTTGCCGTGTACAAATGAAAAATGAACTGACGCAAGGGCCGGTCATGAAAACCATGCTACGCTTTGCAGTCCCCATGATTCTGGGGAATCTTTTGCAACAGTGCTATAATATTGCCGATACGCTGATAGTAGGAAAATTTTTAGGGCCGGACGCTTTGGCTGCCGTAGGGTCGGCGTTTTCGTTGATGACCTTTCTTACCTCGATCCTGCTTGGATTGGCTATGGGAAGCGGGACCGTTTTTTCCATCCGCTTTGGGCAACAGGACAACCTTGGATTAAAGGAAGGGATTCTCGCGTCCTTTACGCTCCTTGGCGCCGTTACCATTGTTCTGAATATTATAATTTTTGTGAATATTGATTGGATCATACGGATTCTCAATACGCCCGCCAACCTGATGCAACTGATGCGGGAGTATTTGGTTGTGACATTTGCAGGGCTGGTCGGCATTTTCCTTTATAACTTTTTTGCATCCCTGCTGCGTTCCCTCGGCAATTCAGTGATTCCCCTTGTTTTTTTGGCTATTTCTGCTGTCTTAAACATTGGGCTGGATCTGTGGTTTGTTGCGGGTTTGCATCGCGGCGTAGCAGGCGCAGCAGAGGCCACTGTAATCGCACAATATGTTTCCGGAATTGGAATTGCCGTTTATACAAGGATAAAATTCCCTGAACTTTTAAAAAAAAATGTACAGGTTCGCCTCCGCTTGGGCCGCGTTCGGGAAATCACCAGCTATTCCGCATTGACATGCTTGCAGCAATCGATTATGAATCTTGGAATTCTAGCCGTCCAAGGATTGGTCAATAGCTTTGGAACGACCATTATGGCTGCGTTCGCCGCCGCTGTGAAAATTGGCGCTTTTGCCTATCTGCCTGTCCAGGATTTTGGCAACGCCTTCTCTGTTTTCGTCGCCCAAAACTTCGGAGCAAAGCAGACAAAACGTATCAAGCAGGGAATCCGCGTGGCGGTTTTGGCGTCTTCGGTTTTCAGCCTTATGATATCCTTATGTGTCTTCGTGTTTGCCGAACCTTTGATGACGCTCTTTATTGATCCGCAGGAGACGGCGGTTATCGCCGAGGGAGTCCGCTATCTTCATATAGAGGGCGCCTTTTATCTCCTGATAGGAGGCCTCTTCCTGCTCTACGGGCTCTATCGCGCCCTGGGAAAGCCTGGGATGTCCGTTGTTCTTACGATCGTTTCCCTTGGCATCCGGGTAGGCCTGGCCTATATGCTTTCGGCAATTCCAGCTTTCGGCGTTGTGGGAATCTGGTGGTCCGTCCCCGTCGGCTGGCTATTAGCAGACACATTAGGCGTTGGCTATTATTTATTAAAGCATAAAAAGCTGGGCCTTTCTTAATACCGATAGTAACACATAGTAGCATTCGGATTGCTCCTTGCACTCCGGGTGCTTTTGTTTTTTTAGGTGATCCATTCATTGGTATGTAACCAATGATTATTAAAAGCCGTTTGATCCTACCTGTTTTAATCCTCCCCGGTTTCCATCCCTTTTCCCTTTTTCTTACCATAGCCCCTTGTTTTAAAAAGGCAGAGTAATCCGACCAGGTTCCGGTGTTTATATCTTCTCCTTATTCCCCAGTTTCTTTTCTTATGTATGTGAGAATGGTAACGCTTTTTTTGAAATATTAACATAACTTTACCAGTGGATGTCAATACTAATTGCTCAGAAGGGTATCCAAAACAATGCCATTTTCCGTTTTGGATAACGTTCCAAAGGAAGAACGGAAAAGGGCTTGTCCTATTAAAAAATAACCATTCTGTATAAAACGGCCGAATGGGCCGGCCCCCATAGGGCACCTAAAGCCGTTTGGGAGGGCGAAACGATGTTCCGTCGATCCGCGATAAAACGGCTTTGGCGTGCAACGGAGTAACGGCACTTGCTTTTGGCCAATCATATAAATAGGCGCCTTGCCGAATGTCCAACATCATAATGAATCACAGAGGTGGAAAGCATGATTTATACGGTAACCTTTAACCCTTCGCTGGACCATACCATTTGGGTGCCCAACCTGGCACAAGGGGATGTAAACCGCACCACAAAGGAACAGGTGTATCCGGGCGGCAAGGGAATTAATGTTTCGATTGTATTAAAACATTTGGGCCTTGAAACCACCGCACTTGGTTTTCGCGCCGGTTTTACCGGGCAGGCTCTGGAAGAAATGCTGCTTGACATTGGCTGTCACACGGATTTGATTCCT
>CAMMKL010000036.1 GCA_946497265.1 uncultured Clostridia bacterium
CCTTTGAAGGATCAAAAGACAATTGGATTTATTGGGGCGGGAAACATGGCTCAGGCGATTATCAAAGGCATGATCGGTAGCGCCGGTTATGATCCCCAAAAGATTATGATTTACGATATTGACAGACTAAAATGCCGGCAAATCGCACGCACACAGGGAGTAGGCGTGGCGCAGGACTCCTGCGAAGTTGTTTTGCAGAGCGATATTATTTTTTTAGCGGTCAAGCCTCAAAATTATGAGGAAGTTTTAAGCGTTTTGTCCGCGGCAGTAACCCAGGATAAGGTCTTTGTCTCCATTGCCGCCGGCATTTCGACCGCATATATTATGGAAAAACTGGGAGTTCCCTGTCCTGTAATCCGTGTGATGCCCAATACACCCTTGCTGCTGGGACAGGGGGCCACCGCCTTGTGCCGTGCGGAGCATGTGACAGATGAGGCGTTTGCGTTGGTCTGCGATATTTTTGCAGCATCCGGGGAAATTGCGGTATTAAAAGAGGACAAGATGAACGCAGTCATTGCGGTAAATGGCAGCAGCCCGGCGTATGTGTACCTGTTTGCCAAGGCGCTCCTGGATTATGCGGATTCCGTTGGGATCCCCAAAGAAGCCGCGTTAAAGCTTGTATGCAAAACCTTGGAAGGGAGCGCCGCTATGCTGCGTTCCTCCGGGAATTCTGCGGATGATTTGATAAAAATGGTTTCTTCTCCCGGCGGAACCACCTTAAAGGCCCTGGAATCCCTTGAAAAAGACGGATTTTACCAGGCTTTGGTTTCCGCTATGGGAGCCTGTACCAAGCGGGCGGAGGAACTGGGCAAGTAAGCATAAAGATCAATCCCCCTACATAAATATCTAACTGAGGATGTCGAGAGACAGGAGGATATTGCGTAGAATGAGAAGGATCTATTTTTCGGCCTTTACCCATTTCCCGAAACGGAGAAGGAAAATCCATCTTGACAAGGATTTTTTTCAAAAAAACGGGCTTTTGCTTTTTTTGGCGGCTGTACTTTTGGCGGGCATGGTCTGTGGGTGCCTTTCCGCCCGGACTGCGGATGAAACCCTTTTGCATCAATTGGAAACGCTGTTTTTAAGCGATGTATCCACCAGAAGCGTACAACCCATGGGCGTTACGTTTACCGCGTCGATGGCGTCTTCCTTTTTATTTGTGTTGGCGGCGGTTATGATGGGGCTTTCCGCTTGGGGGATTGCGCTGGTGCCGGTGATCCCGTTCTTTCGGGGATTTGGGTTGGGGGTTTCCTCCGGTTATCTTTATGCGGCGTTTGGATGGAAAGGGGTATGGTTTTATCTGGCGGTTATGCTGCCGGGGATGTTGCTTTCCTCTGTATCGATCCTACTATCCTGCCGGGAAGCGATGTGTTTTTCCTTAAAGTTCACCTCATCCAGCTTTTCTTCCCAAAGGGAAAGGAAAGAGGCCCCGGATTTGCGCCTTTATTTTACACGAAACGGCCTATCTTTAATGGTAAGCGTTGCCGCGGCTTTATGCGATATGATATTTACCGCTCTTTTCGCCGGACTATTCTCTTTTTGATGAAATAAAACAGGATATTTGCAAGATTAAGATAGGATTTTTGAGGAATGTGTGATATAATTTAGAAAAAGAAAGGTTCGTTAAACCCAAGAACGGGGAGATACAGGAATTCGAAAATGTAGGAGTGGATTTTTTGAAACTTTTCAATTACAGTAAACCAGGTCCCGGCGTCAAGAAAGACGCCCCCTCTCAAAAAAGGTTTTTTATTTTTTGGGAAGTTTTGTTCCGAAAATTTTTTGACCTTTGTAAACTGAATCTTTTGTTCATGATCCCGGTTGTAGTAATTGCTGCGGTGTGTTTTGGCCTTGCTTACCTAGGGGTCAATGTCTGGGTGGTTGTTTTGCTGCCCACCATCCTTTTAGGTCCGTGCATGATGGGCATCACCTTTGTTACCAGAAATTATGCCAGGGAAGAACACGCTTTCATTTACAGCGATTTTATGGATGCGATCAAAAACAACTGGAAACAGTCCCTGCCTTATGGGATCATTACATATGTTTATATTATGCTGATGGTTGTGGCATTCCCATTTTATTGGCAGCAGGCGCAGACA
Organism: uncultured Clostridia bacterium; assembly: GCA_946497265.1. GTDB lineage: Bacteria > Bacillota > Clostridia > Oscillospirales > Acutalibacteraceae > CAMMKL01. The sequence goes on from CAMMKL010000036.1 coordinate 2,097, forward strand.
AACGCTTTCTTTTATTTACCGCTTGGTATTTGTACTACAGTTTCGATCGTTTTCCTCTTCATGCAGTACTATATTCCCGTTATGATCGTTACTTTTGATTTGAAACTCAAGGCGATATACAAAAACGCCCTAATCCTGGCAATTGTAGGCTTGGGAAGGAATTTGATGCTAACACTCTTCTTGGCGATTACCTTTGCCGTAATGCTGTTGTTAGTATTTGCAAACAATGCAATTACTTTCTTAATTGCCTCTATCTTATTTATTTTCTTGTTTTTTGCGTTTGTATCGTTCTTAATTAATTTTATGGTGTATCCCAACGTAGATCGATATATTATTAGACCTTTTTATGAAAAGCAGGAGGAAAGTAAGGAACGTACAACCGATATTGAAAAATCGGAGTATGTATATGTTGACGGTCGTTTGGTGAAAAGAGAAATCGCTGAGAAAGATTCCTTGTTTGACGACGATTCGATGTTCCACTAATTCATATCAATATGGAGAAAATCCCAATTCAGTTTTGGCCGAATTGGGATTTTTTTATTTTAAACATTGTATGGATGAAAACGTATTAAAGCGGTTTGCCCAAAATTCTTTGCTATCCTTTTGGTAGGCAGTTCAAAAATCTACAGGGGCCTTTCTTCTCCGGAATGTTCTCTCTGGGTTAGCAGACAAAATCGAATGAGGGCTGCTGCGAGCACGAAAGTGCTTGCAAGATGGTTACACTGGTTTAGCCGGCGATCGTTAGGCGTTTGGGACTGCTGTAAAGTAGTTTCGGATAGGTTAAAAAAGAATAGCAAAGCGATGATAACCATCATGCTGGATACTGTTTGAAGGGGGAGGGTTTTCGGCAGGCATTTGCAGAGTGCGGGATCCTTTGCAGTACAGATTAGCTGCTGTCGCTGTATGTTGATCGTATAATAGGAGAGCACCATCGAAGCCATAATCATGAGAAGATAGCATTTGGATTGATCCAGTACAGCAAGCTGATTTTGGAGTTCAGCCGGAAGGCCGTTTGCGTTATTCACCACGTTTCGTTCACCACTTCATTTTAGGATGATACATTATATGCCTCTGTTTTGATGTACGTGCCTTCAAAAAGGAAAATGAATATAGGATGGAAAGCATATTGTGCGATATATCAATGAATTAAATATACGTATTATAAAACAAAAGGGATTAATTGTTTTTTGATGGATAGAAAATAATTAAATTTTTCGAAATAGTACATATATTATTTTGCGAAATTCCGAATTATGTTGTATGATAAGAGTAACGCTTATATGAGGTGGTAATATGAAGAATGATAAAGAATTGTTTGGAAGAAATGTCAGAAAATATCGCATCGCAAAGAATCTTACACAGGAAGCCCTGGGGTATTTGGCCGGTATGCAGCAGCCTGCAGTTGGAAAAATTGAACGCGGCGAATCAAATACTACCATACAGAATATGAGCAAACTTTCCGAAGCATTGGGGGTTGAGATGGCGGAACTGTTTCGTCTTCCAGAAAATGATATGGTTTCCTCCTATCTTCCAGATATCAGCTTGAAACGATTGCCAAAGCAGAAAAAACAACTGACGCTTACCCTTTTAAAATTGATTTCCATCATCACTAACGAGGAAATTGAACTTGAAATTTACGAGATTCTATATCAACAGATTTGTAGGGCGGTTCGTTTTACCTATTATCAATTGGAAGACCTTCCTACCGTTACAAAAGGGGTTCGAACGTATGGGATTCGCGCAACCGAATACATTATGGGCAAAGCAAGCCGAACCGCCCGGATATCCGATATCTCCTCCGACATACAGACCTTGATGAAGCTGATCGCACAGATGAACCGCAGTTTCCTTTCCATTGAACATTTTAAAGATGTAGTAGAAGATTTTCTTTCAAGCGATATTGACGTCAGCGGTTTCCTGACATAAAGAAAAGCTGAAATGTGTAACTTAATGCGCCGCAAATACGGAAAAGGATGCGTCTTAAAGCATTTATTGTATTTTGTAATGTATTAAAAAATTCTTTTTAAACCATCTTAACCAACAAACCCCATTACCAAACGCTTTTCCAACCTATGGTTGCCTAACGAGATGACGTGGGATTATACTCCCCTAATGTTTTACATTATCCCTTCAACGGCTTTATTCATATACTGGAGTATTGCTAGTATAAGGAGGGATATCATGGCAATCAAAATTTTTATAGATCAAGGGCACAATCCACAAAATCCCAACGCCGGAGCTGAGGCGAACGGCGTACGGGAGCAAGACGTCACATATGAGGTAGGGGTTAGGCTTGGCAATCTCCTTCGTTCCAACCCAAATTTTGACGTGCGCCTTTCCCGAAACAGTCCAACGGAGCAATTAGGCACAAGCAATCTCACAAGTTTACAGACGCGGGTCAATTTGGCAAATTCCTGGGGAGCGGATTATTTTATCAGTTTACACTGCAATTCGAATCCGAATCCCAATATCAGCGGAAGCGAGGCTTACGTTTATAGCATGGAAAGCCCGGCTTATACCATGGGAGAACGGATTCTGGACGGACTTAATTACCGTATGGGGATGATTGACCGAGGGGTGTTTGTCCGACCCAGCCTTTATGTTTTGCGTGCTACCGCTATGCCCGCCGTCTTGGTGGAAATGGGATACCTCACCAATGCAAACGATGTTTATCTGCTGACAAGCGATCCGGAAGGGTTCGCCCGAGGGATTTATAACGGGATCCTTTCCTATTACGGCTTACTCTAATCGCTTACCAATACAGGAAAAAACCGCTTCTGTTTTGACAGAAGCGGTTTTTTGATGAAATGGTATGCCGGGGGATTAACGGACACGCAATACTTGGCCTACATAAATAACATTTGGATCCCTTAATTGATTTAGGCGGACAAGTTCTGGGATGGTGGTGTTGAAGCGGTCTGCGATCCGAAATAAGGAATCACCTGGCCGTACCACGTACCAGCGGGAGGAAGGAGGAGAAGTAACCGGGATACGAAGCCGTTGGTTTGGAAAAATTTCATCTGGTTCCGCTATACCGTTATAGCGCGCAATATCATTGACGGAAGTGTTAAATTTTTCGGCAATTGTCCAAAGCGTATCGCCAGGTCGTACTGTATAAATAATCGTTGGCAAAAGGTACACTCCTTTCTAACAAAATGGGAGGATTGGCCGGGGTGCAGCCCAGCGGTTCCACCTTGCGAATTAACTGTAAGCCTCTTCAAAAAACCAGGGGCCTGTTACCAGTATATGCAGGGAAAAATAAAATGGGAGAGCGGGGCGCAGGCCTTTTTCTCCCATTCATTTGTGTTTCAAGTTTTCAGTACGTATGTTACAGCGTACCAAAATATTTGGTGGGCGTGAACCCCATTTTTTCTTTGAATACTTTAGAGTAATGCTGCAAGCTGCCAAATCCTACTTCAAGGGCAAGCTCAGTCAGGGAGTAATCTTTCCCCTTTTTCAGCATAATTTCAATGGATTTATTGATGCGCAGGTAAGTGATATAAGTGGAAAGGTTCATATTTAAATTTTCCATAAAAATTTTATTGATATAGCGGGGGGAAGCTCCGCACTCTTTTGATATTTCTTCTACCGTTAGTTTGTTCATATAATGTTGATTGATATATTGTACAGCAGAAATAAGATGACGATTTTTCGATAGTGGGATATTGACCATATTATGGCTGATATCGCGCGACAGCAGAATAATCAATTGAGAGAGATAAAGATTCACCATTTTTTCCCAATTAGTGCTTTTTTGCGATAATTCCTGACGAATGAAAAAAATACAGGTATTTAGCTGTTCAAAACTTTTCCCTTTCAGGAATTTTGTCCTGTTTAAAGAGAGCTCTAGCAAAAAGTATAAATTGTTTCTTTCTAATACATCCGAAAACATATCGGTAAACAGATCCGGATGAAAATGTAATTGCAACAAGGTACAGCCTTCCGGGTCTTCAACATCGGCCGAGTGGGGAACATTCGAAAATACCGTCATATATTCCCCCTTCGTAAAGGTGACCGGATTTTTAAAACAAGTCAGCGTACAGGAACCTTTCAGGCAAACCATTACTTCTATGGTATTGTGCATATGAGGATCAAAATGGAAATGGTTGCTTAGTTCTTGAATGACGGCGTTGTCGATCACATTGGAACCGTCGCTTCTGGACAGAAGATAGGTTTCCAAACAGCTGTCTTCAGGTTTCATAAATTGGCACTCCTTTGAAAACGGCGAATCCTATGCAAACAGGTTGCGGACAATGGGCGATTTGATAAGTTGCCTCAGGCGGGAATCGTTCTTGAATATGTTTGCCCAAAAATAAATTCTACACAAATAAAATAGACTAATATGAAAGATATCCTGTAATCTAGTATAAAACAAATGGGCCTCAAAAGCAAGAAGGTTCCTATCTCACCAGTATTTTCTATAAAATTTTCAGATTTGTAGCAGAAATATATAAATGAGGTAGGGAATAGTTCCGAATTGTCATAGCAGGTTCTTTTCAACTGTACTATAATAAAACCAAACCAAAACCCTACAGAAAGGAAGAAAAGGAATGAAAGGCAAAGGAAAAAGAATCCTATCCATGCTTCTTTCGTGTTGTATGGTGTGTTCCATGGCCTCCTTCTATCCCGCATCTGCGGCAGAAGACCCCGGCCAGGAAGATCTGATACGATACGAAAAAGATTATGAAGATGGGGATACGGGCGTTTGGGAAGGCGCACAAGCGTCGATCATAGAGGATCCCGACAACCCAGGCAACCATGTGTTGGAACTGAAGAATTTTGAAGCGGGGGCGACCGGCCGCAACTTTGGGCGGGAAGCAAGTGCGCCTGCCATTGCTGACGGCACGCTTTCCATGAAGGTGAAAGGGATCTCCTCCAGTGCAACCTTCTACCGGATGGGCTTTATCTACCGGGCGGAGGATGTAGCCAGCGAAGCGAACCAGCTTACCGAGTCGGGCGGTTGGTTTGTTTGCAACGAGGGTTCTTATAACACCGGCTATCCCAAATATGCCGCTCTGGAAGAGCACGGCGGAATCCCGACCAATGAGTGGGTCGATGTGAAGATCCAGTTTGTTGGCGAAGAAGTTGAAATTTCGGTCAATAACGTACGCCATGGTAAGGTATCCATCGCGGGCCAGTCTACCAATGCCGGTACGTTTGGCATCCGCAACGCGAATGGCGCCACCTTCCTGTTGGATGATGTGGTCTTTACCAATGAATTGCTGGATATGGGCGAAGAATACCAGGAGCCGGAAATTGACACCGGCAGGTTGGAAGTATCGGAAGATTATGCTTCCGATCCGGCGGACTGGACCGGCAACCCGGCTGTTTCGGACGGTACCTTGCAGGTAACGGTTCCGGCGGGCGGCGTAGCCGTGAATAACAACGCCGAAATGCAAAAGATGGGCATCGGAATGAATACCTACCGCATTATCACGGATGATCAGGGCCGTTTCGGTGTGGCGTTCAACTACGTGGACGATTCGGATTACAATGCGGTATACTCCAACCAGAGTGGGGAATATCGAATTAAGTCCTCGAAGAGCGGGTTGGATCAGGTAATTGCCTCCGGCTCCGTGGTTCTTGAACCCAATACGGAATACGAGATTAAAATAGAAAACATAGAGGGCAGCTACAAGTTCTACATTGACGGCGTACTGATCCAGGAAGGCACGGTGGAAGGGCTTTCTCAGACAAACGGTACCGTTGGCCTGTACAACCCCACCGATGCGCAGGCCCAGATGGGCATCTTAGGCTGCGAAGTCTACGAGATGTATTACTATTTCAACGATTTTTCCGACCCTGAAAATCTGGGCGGTTGGGAAGGAAATGCTACGGTGAACCATGTCGAAAGCGGCGACTTGAACGGCGACGGTGAACTAAGCATCGATATGAATGCCGTCACCAATGCCGTTGCCACCGACACGCCTCTTATTAAGGACGGCGTCTATGAGTTTGACGTGAAAAATACCCCCACAACTTCCACGGCAGTCGGCCGTGTGGGCTTCCTGTTCCGCACAAGGGATCAGTCTGTTTATCAGGGCCTGTTTTACGATACCGGAAACAGCTGGGTCTGGTTAAACGGTGCGGCGTATGGGTCTTTCAACGGAAACTTTGAACTCAAAGACGGAGAAAGCTACCATCTTCGCATAGAAGTGGAAGGAAACAACGTAAAGCTTTATGTAGACGGCGAACTGATCGGCTACGGGGCTTACAATCTGACTTCCAGGCAAGGCCATTTCGGTCTGCGCAAGCAGTATGCCAACTCCAATATCCGTTTGGACAACCTAAAAATCCAGGAGACCGTTTCCGTAAAACCCAAGGACAAGGAAGATATTCCGGTTACCATCCGCAGCGAGCAGATGAGCGTAACCATGGATGAAAACTTCCCGCGTGTACTTGGCTATGAGATGAACGGCAAAGCAATGCCCGGCAACCCGGAAAAAGTATATGGCATGCGTGTAAACGGCAGCGTGTATTATCCGATCGTCAGCTGTGAAAAGGCGGCGGAAGATACTTTGCAGTACACACTCAACTTCTCCACACTGGGCGTAACCATCAAGATCCAGTACACAGTGGACGGGCATCAATTGAAGATGAACATAACCGACATCGTAGAAACAGGAGATACCCTGGTTAAGGATATCCAGTTTGATAACGACGCCTTGGTTTCTACCAATCCGTCCGACACTGCTTCTTCGATGGCGACCGTACTGGTAGGCGGCGGGCACTCCAGTGTTTCGGAAGAAATTCACGATACCCTGGACGATGCGGCAGAAGGCCAGAGCAGCCAAACGTACGGTATGATTGCGACCAACGGGCTGGCGGCCACCATCAACAACAGTGCAATAGAGACCAACTCCCGCCTGAATGTAACCGTTTCTGAAACCGATTCCGGCAAAATCGCCGCAATGGGCAACGGTTCCTTTACCTACCGCAAGGTAGCGGAACAGACGGAAGAGCTCCCCTGGGCGGTTGTGGATATCTGTGAAGATTACAACAATGACGGCGACGTCAACTGGCAGGACGCGGCGGCGAACTACAAAAACATTCGCGACGAGGTATACGGCGCAGAGCAAATGAAGGACAATATGATGTATATTGCCATGAACTTTGCCAGTCAGGTGCAGGAGCCCTTCCTGAAAACGCTGGATACCGGTAAAACCCTTTACAACTACACCGACGGTTTCGGCCAGATGATCATGCATAAGGGCTATCAGGCCGAAGGCCACGACGACTCCCACGGCGACTACGGCGGACACATCGGCGTACGCCAGGGCGGAAAAGAGGACTTTAATTACATTATTGAAGAGGGCAAAAAATACAACCTGAAATTTGGTATCCATATCAATGTAAACGAACACAACCCGGACGCTTTCCACTTTGATACCGATCCGGTTTACCATCCGCTGTCTGCCAACTGGGGCTGGGTTGACCAAGCCTATTGGGTAGACGAAATGGAGGATATTACCTCCGGCAACCGTGATGCACGGCTCGACGAGTTGAAAGAAGACCTGCCCGATCTGAACTTCGTATATGTCGATATTTATGCAAGTGCGGGTTGGGAAGCCGACGACCTCACCAAGGCGCTCAACAGCAGAGGATACATCGTAGGAACCGAGTTCGCAGGGCCTCTGGAGCAGGGCGCGGCGTTTACCCACTGGGGCAATGATATCCACTATCCGAATACCGGTAACGAAAGCACAGTAATGCGCTACTTCAAAAACGATTTGGATATCTTCGTGTCGAATGCTCTGACCAAGGGTAATAAGTTCCCCGGCGTCGCTACTTGGGGCGCCAACAGCATGAAGGAAGCGGTGGAGACCTTCTATAACCATGTGCTTCCCACCAAATTTATGCAGCATTACGATGTTCTGGACATTGAAGACACCTATGTAACCTTTAATAACGGCCTGAAAACGGAGAAGTTCGGCACCGGCAACCCCGGAGACGAAAACAATCTCGTTGTGATGACCAAAAATGGCAAAAAGATTGCCGAGTGGACTTGGGAAAAGAGCGGCACCCAGGAAGTAACCGGGGAAACCACCCTGCTTATTCCGTGGGATCCCGATACCGAGGATAAGCTGTACCACTGGAATCCGGCCGGCGGAACCACCACTTGGGATGTTCCGGAAAGCTGGACGGCTGCCGGCATTGCCTCTGCAGACCTGTACAAGCTGAGCGCGGACGATAAGGAACTGATCGGAACCGTAGAAATTCAGGATGGCAAGATTGAACTCACCGCAGAAGCGGGGGTAGGTTATGTCCTGTATCCGACGGGCGACCAAGCTCCCATTGTAGCGGGCGACTTCGGCCAGGGTTCTCCCGTTGCGAACCCCGGGTTTGATACCACCGATCTGAGCGATTGGGACATTACAAACAACAACACCACCACAACTGTGGACATGAACGAAAAATACGAAACCTATCTTTCCATCAAAGGACAGGCGGCAGACGCAAGCGCTGAAGTCAGCCAGACCATGCAGGGCCTTACCCCCGGCACGACCAACACCGTCTACCTGTTTGCCGATATTTCCGACGGAAGCCGTCTGGATATGACCGTGGACGTGGATGGAAAGCAGGTTACCCACAGCGCGGAAGCGACCGATGTGGTCTATCATGGCCAATCCAAGTACGAAGGATCTTCGTATCAGAAGGTAAAGGTAACCTTCGACGTACCGGAAGGTGTAACGGAGGCAAAGCTTACGCTGAATGCATCCATAGCGCAGAATGGCGGCTATATCAATGTTGACGACGTGCGTGTATGGGAGAACCTCAACCGTACCCCGCAGATTACCGATCCCGGCTATGAGGATTACGTTATTTATGAAGACTTTGAAAACGTCGAGCAGGGTTACGGCGTGCTGGAACTGGCTTATGCAAGCGGTATCTATACCCACCTTGCCGAGTACAGGGAAGAAGAAAACCAGTATGTTGACTATGTAGTGGACGGCAACTACTCCCTGAAGACCAACGAACTGGGCGCCTATGTGGGCGAAGTGCTGCGCACCAATCCCAACCAGGCGAAGATGGAAGCCAACACCACCTATGATATCAGCTTTGCTTATCAAACCGGTGTGGAAGGCCGCCATCATATGGAAGTACGCAATTCCCAAGGCGATGTGGTCTATCGTTACGACTTTATGCCCACGGAATTGGAGGAAGGCTCCCACAGCCTTGCCAACCGTGAGGTAAGCGGTACCTTTACCACAGGGGATTCCGATGATTACTATCTGGCTATCTATAAGGATTCCGATAACATGGCATATCCGGAGGAACCGGAAGAAGGCAGCTATCTGGAGCGGATTTATCTCTCCCTGGACAACCTGATTGTCAAAGAGAGCGCAAGCCTTGCGGATCTCGAACAGAAGGTAGCGGAAGCCAAAGAGATTGACGGCAGCGGTTATACCGAAGAAAGCTTTGCGGCGTTGCAGCAGGCAATTGCCGAAGCAGAAGCAGTGCTGGCTCTGGAGGAACCGACTGCGGAGCAAATTTCCACAGCGTATCAAAATCTGGCCAATGCGATCCAGAATTTGAAAGAGATTGTTGACAAAACGACGCTCGAACAGCTCTACAAGGCCAATGAAAACCGCAATGAGGATACCTACAGTGTGGGAAGCTGGGCAACCTTCCAGACCGCAATGGAAAACGCCAAGGCAGTTCTGGACAACGCGGACGCTACCCAGACGGAAATAAACGAAGCGACTGCAGCCCTGCAGAGCGCGGTGGATGGCCTGGTGAACATCAGCACGCTTGAGTATGTGCTGGGCATCGCGAACGGCCACGTGGCGGCGGGCGATGTGGACAAGTTGATCCCGACGGCAAAAGAGCAGTTTAACAAAGCGCTTGCCAGCGCCCAAGCAGTATATGACGACCCGAACGCAACACAAGAGCAGGTTGACAGCGCTTGGAAAATGCTGATGACCGTCATCCAGGCATTGGGGTTTGTACCGGGCGACAAGACGGAGCTTGCCACCCTGGTGGAAAGCATGAAGACGGTAGACCTGGGTGCCTATGAAGACGGAGCCGAAAAGGACGCCTTTAAGGAGGCCCTGGCGGAAGCGGAAGCGCTGCTGGCCGACGACGACGCGATGGA